>CAYOSD010000001.1:0-23838 GCA_964406565.1 uncultured Candidatus Saccharibacteria bacterium
AAAATATTCTTTCGGCAATCCAATTTTTAATTTTTTTATTTTTTCAAAATTTGGATTTAATAATTCATCCCCCACATAATTTATGTAGGGGGATTCATCATTATATTTAATATCAACGCTCGTGGCGTCAAATTTATCCTTGCCGCTTATTTCTTTGAATAAAATCGCCGCGTCTTCCACTGTTTTTGTTATAGGCCCGATTTGATCCAAACTGGAAGCCATAGCAATTAAACCATAACGAGAAACCGCGCCGTAAGTCGGTTTTAACCCAACAACACCGCAAAAATTGGCGGGCTGGCGGATAGAACCTCCCGTGTCCGAACCTAAAGCCGCCACAGCCATATCAGCCGCCACAGCCGCCGCCGAACCGCCGGAAGAACCTCCCGGCACTCTCTCTGAATCGCGCGGATTTCTTGTTTTTTGAAAAGCGGAATTTTCCGTTGAAGAACCCATCGCAAATTCGTCCATATTGGTTTTACCAAGAAAAACCGCGCCGTTATTTTTTAATTTTTTAATTACTGTCGCGTCATAACTTGCTTTGTAATTCTCCAAAATTTTTGACGCCGCGGTTGTTATCTCTCCCTTAATTAAAATATTATCTTTAATAGCCAAGGGAATACCCGCTAAAATGCTAAGTTTGCTATTACTATTCAATTCCGCATCAACTATTTTTGCCCGCTCCAAAGCTGTGTTTTCACTCAATCGCAAATACGCGCCAATTTCCTTGTCTCGCGATTTAATCAAATCAAAAAACGCTTTCGTAATTTCAAAAGCGGAAAATTCTTTCTTCACCAATCCTTCATTAAATTTTTTAATTGTTAAATTTTTTAAATCCATTTTTAAAAATATTATTCTCCATCAGAGACGGATCCGCCTTTAGCGGGAAACACCGGAGGAACTTTTAAAAATCTCCCCTCTTTTTCCGGAAAAGATTCAATTAAATCAATCGCTTCCGTTTCGCTTTCAATCGGTTCATCTTCGCGAAAAATATTGATTAATTCAACAGCGCCAGCCATTGGCTTCATATCGGAAACATCAACTTCTTTTAATTCGTCAAAATGCCCCAAAATAGCTCTTAAATCGCTTAAAAGTTTTTCTTCTTTATTCTCGCTAATTTCTATTCGCGCCAATTCCGCCAACTTTTCCAATGTTTGTTTATTGATTATTTCATTCATGATTACTATTTACCAATTACTATTTACTATTTTATTTTTTCTTCAATATTTTTTATTCTTTCTTTTATTTCCAATAAGACTTTCATCTGCGCCCACTGCAAATCCAATTCAGCCCTAATCTCGTCTTCTTCTTTTTCTTCAATTTTTTTCTCTTGTTTAAGACCGGAAAAAATAATGTAATGACCGATAAAAAAAGAAACAAAAAGACCCGTCATTAAAAGCAAAATAATGCTGATTATTATGGAAGCCCAAGAGCCTAAAGACATATCATCAGCTATGTACCAAACGCCACGCCAAAAAAGCACGATACCGACGCCACCGATCAGGGCGTAAATTATCGGATAGTGGCTTAATTTACTCCTTACCTTATCTTCTAATTTGTCAAAAAAATTAATAATTTTATTTGTCATATTTAATAATCCAAACCGATTTTATTTTTTACTTCAATCATTGTTTTTTGCGCTATCGCGCGCGCTTTTTTCTCCCCTTCTTTTAAAATTCCCATCACTTCTTTTGGATTTTCCTTTAATTTTTTAAATTCTTTTTGAAATGGCAAAAGGAATTCAACAACGACATTTGCTAAATCTTTTTTAAACTCGCCGTAATTCTTACCCCGATATTCTTTTTCTAATTTTTTAACCGGTTTTTCGGAAAGCAATGAATAAATTCCCAAAAGATTGGAAACGCCCGGCTTTTTCTTTTTGTCATAAATTATTTCTTTTCCAGAATCCGTAACTGCTCTTTTTATTTTTTCTTTTATCAAGTCCGGTTCGTCCGTTAAGACGAGGTAATTAAAAGGGTTTTCTGCGCTTTTGGACATTTTCTTGGTTGGGTCATCCAACCCCATAATCCTCGCTCCTTCTTTTTGCGCGATTACCTGCGGAATAATAAAAGTTTCGCCATATAAATTATTAAATCTTCTGGCAATGGTTCTAGTAAACTCAACGTGTTGTTTTTGGTCTTCACCCACCGGAACTAAATCGGTTTTATAAAGCAAAATATCAGCTGCCATCAAAACCGGATAATCAAAAAGCCCGACATTAATTTTATTACGAAATCTTTTTGCCTTGTCTTTAAATTGCGTCATTAATTCCAATTCCGGAATTTTCGCGATTGTATTTAAAATCCAAGCTAGTTCCGTATGTTCCGCAACGTCCGATTGAATAAAAATGGTTGATTTTTGGGGGTCTATACCGACTGCCAAATAAATCATTGCCGTTTCTAAAATTTTATTGCGAAGATTTTCGGGTGATTGGTAAACTGTCAAAGCATGATAATCAACGATTGAAAAAATACATTTATGCTGGTTTTGCAATTCCAGCCATTGTTTTATAGCGCCCAAATAATTGCCAATATGAAGACCGCCACTTGGCTGCGCGGCTGAAAAAACTATTTTATCTTTTGAAACAGTAGACATATATATTAGACTACATTATTTTACCAATAAATTCAAAAATTCTTTTTCAATTAAAATTTTTATTCCCAATTCCTTGGCTCGTTCGTGTTTTGAGCCGGGTTCGGAACCAATAACGACATAATCGGTTTTTTTACTGACGGATTCGGATATTCCACCGCCCAATTCACGGATTTTTTCTTTAGCTTCATTACGACTCATTGTTCCCAAACTGCCCGTTAAAACAAAAATTTTGCCTTTTAGTTTGTAGTTTGTAGTTTGTAGTTTGTAGTTTTTTTCTATTTTTACACCGACTTTTTCCAATTTTTCCAAAAATTTTATATTTCTTTCTTCGCGAAACCAATTATAAATGCTTTGACTCACTTTCGGCCCGATGTCGCGAATATTTTGTAAATCTTCAATGGTTAATTTTTGAAATTTTTTAATTAAATCATTGATTGAAAATTGTAAATTATAAATTGTAAATTCCTTCGCAAGAAGGTTTGCTGTTTCTTCCCCCACGTGCAAAATCCCCAAACTGTAAATAAATCGAGGTAAAGATATTTTTTTATGCAATTGAATTTCGCGAATTATATTCTTAGCTGATTTTTCGCCAAATCGTTCTAAGACCGCAATATCGCCTTCTACAAGTTCAAAAATATCAGCGGCGTTGGAAATCAATCCTTTATCCAAAAACCTGTCCAAAATTTTCCCGCCCAAACCGCGAATGTCAAAAGCGGTCCGTGAAACAAAATGCTTTAACAAACGTTTATTTTTAGCTCCGCATTTGGGATTTGAACACCGATAAATCGCGCCTTCAACGACAATTTTAGAATTATCAATCGGACAACGCGTCGGCGCTTTAAATTCTTTCTCTTCACCGGTCCGCAATTCTTTTAAAACTTTATTTACTTGCGGAATTACATCTCCGGCGCGACTCACTATCACCGTATCCCCTATTTTTAATCCCAGCCGTTTAATTTGGTCAAAATTATGAAGTGTGGCATGGGAAATTTTTATTCCGGTCAATTCAATTGGTTTTAAAATCGCCACTGGCGTCAAAGCGCCGGTTCTGCCAACCTGAACTTTAATATCTTCAATAATCGTCGTCGCTTCTTTCGGAGAAAATTTATAAGCAATAGCGGCTCGTGGCGCCTTGCCGATTACACCGGCCGCCTTTAAAATTTTACTGTCATTAATAATGGCGACAATGCCATCTATTTCATACGGTAATTTTTCGCGGTTTTTTCCATTTCCCCAATAATTTCTGAATTTAAAAACTTCTTCTAATGATTTCACTAGCTGATTATGTGGATTTGTTTTAAATCCAAACGCTTTTAATAATAAATGTTCTTCTTCATGTGTTTGGAATTTAAAATCCGTTACTATGCCATATTGAAAAGAATCCAACTTGCGACTGGCGGTTATTTTGGGGTCAAGCTGGCGAACCGAACCCGCTGCCATATTGCGCGGATTGGCAAAAATTTTTCCTTCTTTTTTTTCGGCATCTCTGTTTATTTTTTCAAAATCTTTTTTATTCAAAAAAACCTCGCCCCGAACAATTAAACGACGAGGGTATTTTCCTAAAAGTTTTAACGGAATAGCTTCAATGGTTTTTAAATTTTGAGTGATGTCTTCGCCGACTAAACCATCGCCGCGCGTGGAACCTTGAACAAAAATTCCGTTTTCATAAACAAGCTCCACGGCAAGACCGTCGATTTTCAGTTCGCAATAGAAATCGCTCGCCAAATCTTTTCCCTCAACCCGCTCACGCTTCGCCTTCGGCTCAGCTGCGCTTCCGTTTAGGTTTCGGAGAAAAGATGTTGGCTCGCTTTGGATTGGATACTTTAGGTAATTTTCTATTCTTTTAATCCAATCGCGCATATCTTGTTCGGAAAAAGCGTCGTTGAAAGAAAGCATTGGGGTTTCCCGTCGAACTTTTTTGAAATTTTTTAATGGTTCGCCGGCGACCCTTTGTGTGGGCGAATCAGGCGTGATAAATTCCGGATATTGCGTTTCTAAATCAAAAAGTTCCTTTTTTAAAGAATCCAAAGCCGCCTCGGAAATTAAAGATTTATCCAAAACATGATAAGCATAGCGATAGCGATTTATCTCCTGTCGTAATTTTTCAATGCGTTTTTTTACTTCATTTTTATCCATTTATATAAAATAATAACAAAAAATCAACCACTTGTCGCGAATAATTAATATAATACCTCTTTAAGACAAAGTATAACAAACGCTCACGATCGTTGATAAGTGTTATAAATATTTAGAATTTAAATTTTATTTAATAAACCATTATTCATTATATTTATCACTAAACGCTGATGCGACCGCATCAATGTTTAGTGGATTTATATATCCATATTGCGTTGCATCGTTGTTACGTTTATTTTTATATAATCTTACTACTATTGATAGTAGCAAGAAAAATAAAACAAATACGTAAATACAACATTATCGTCTCCGCAAGACGATATAATTATTATTTTGTTTCTAAGGCTTCGATTCGTTTTTTTAACGTTTCGTTTTCTGCTTTCAATTCCTTTATCGCTTGAATAGCTATGGCTGAAAGTTCATCATATGCTACGGATTTAAAGCCATCACTACCCGTGACCACCAATTCCGGAAATTGTTCCTCAATTTCCTGAGCAATCACGCCGATATGCTTGCCTTGACCCACTAATGAAGCAGTATCATCTTTAGTTACTAGTTACTGCTTACTATATTCATTTTATTGAATTTTTCATATTCCGGCAATTCTTCTATTTTAGAAAATCCCAGATGTTTTATTAAATCAAAACTCGTCCGATATTGATAACTGCCTTCAACGCGCTCAATCAATCCGCGCATCATCAAATTGCGGATAGTGAAGCTTGAATTAACGCCGCGGAAATAATCTATTTTCACGCGGGTAATCGGTCCCAAATAAGCTATTAAAGATAAAGTTTCCAAGGCCGCTGGTGTTAAATTTTCCTTAAATTCTTCCTTAATAAATTCCTCTAAAAATTCGGAGAATTCCGGCTTGGTTACCAACTGAACCTGCTCGCCGTTAAAAACCAATTTCAATCCCCTATTTTCGTCTTTTAATTTTTCTTCAAATTCATTCAGGGCTGATTTAATTTCTTCTTCTTTTTTATCCAGCATTTTAGCGATTTTTTTAATATCCATCGGCTCGCCGTAAGAAAATAGTATCGCTTCTATAGCTCCAACTATGTTTTGAATATTTGCATTTTTGATTTCATTCATACAAAAATTTAAAAATTTCCAAATTCCAAATTCCAAATTACAAATAAATTCCAATTATCAAAATTCCAATAATTAAAACGCGTGTTTGAAATTTTGAATTTAGTGCTTATTTGTTATTTGGTGCCTGAGATTTGTGATTTTTTATTATTATATCCGAAAATCCATTTTTTTGCTCAACTTTTATAAGCTGTTCCCTTAATAAATGCAGCAACGCCAGAAAAAGAACGATAATTTCGGCGCGAGATTTCGCCTTGATAATTTCGCTGAAATTACCGACGCCTTGTTCAATTTTTTTCGCTATTTCTTCTATTTTTTCTTCCAATTTAATCAGCGACGATTCTATGGTCTGCGATTCCATTGTTATTTTATTTAATTCATTAAAAATCGCGGCGACGATATTTTTTAAAGATTCGACATTTGCATTCGGCGCTGGATAAAACACGGGCTTCACCCCCCACATAATTTTATGTGAGGGGTAAAAATTATAAAACAACGGACGGGAAACGGAAAATTTTTTCTGTTCGTAAATTTTTTTGAATAAAGCGATTGCCGGCTTAAATTCCGCGTAACGCTTAAGCCGCGTTTCCAAATCATAAACGGTTTTTTCTTCCTCATTGCTTAATTTTAAATCCGGCAGAAGCGCCTTTGATTTGATTAAAAGTAAGGCCGCGGCAATCACCACAAAATCCGCCAACATTCTCGGCTCAACAAATTCCATTTTTTTAAGATAATCGAGAAAATCAGCAGTCACTTCAGCTAAATTAAGTTCCGTGATTTCCATCTTTTTCAATTCAATCAGTTCAAAAAGTTTTTCAATCGGTCCGGAAAATTGTTCTAGTTTTAGTTCGTACATATATAGTATTCGCCAATATACGAATTATAAATAATATACGAATTCGTATATTTGCGTTTTATTTGTATATTCGCGATTACTCCAACGCTTCTCTCGTATAAACATTACTCGGACTCCACAACATCCAACCATTAATTGATTCCGGCGTAGATGATGCGGAATCATAAACCCCCTGAATTTGTTTTTTCACTTTTTCCGCGTCATAATCCGCGCCTAAATCAAAATCTTGAAGCCAAGGACGCAACTTTGGCGATTTATTTATCGCCAAAGAATTTCCAATTTCCAATTTCCAATTTCCAATTTTCTGTAAAGCGCTATCCATAGAATATTTTACCACTTCATACGGGTAATTCGCGGGATTTTTATAGCCCAAAAACATTTTTGCGTAATGTGAAGGATAAACCATCGGACAAATATAATCAAAATATGCGTAAGCGTCTTCTATTATTTGTCCGATTCCCAAATCATTTTTATCAATAGTCGCCTGCCCGAAAAGGTCAGCTGAAATTTTTGCGTCTGAAAATTGCTCGCGCAAATATTTGAAAAAATTTTTAATAACTTCCTGCTTCGGAATTATTTCATTCCAAACGGGAAATCCCATATCGCCTATAAATCCATCTGAAGCAAAACGAATATAATCAAAATTCAATTCGTCAAATCCCCTATTCAACGCGTCCTTGCCAATAGCGACATTATAATCCCAAACTTCTTTTGCCGCCGGATCCATCCATGCCAATCCCTTATGGTCAAGCCATAGAGTTGAAGACAACATTTGACAATTAATATTTGACGATTGGCATTTAGTTTTTGAATGAATCGCCCATTCCGGATGAGCTTTCGCCAAAATCGGGTCCTGAAAAATCGTAATGCGAGCAATCACGTAAATATTTTCATCGTGAAATTTTTTAATCAAAGAATTTATTTTTAACGTTCTAATTTGTTTGGCTCCATATTTTTCCACGTCTGAATTTTTGATATCATAAGTTATGTATCCGGAAAAATCTTTAATGTCTATTACAACCGCATTCAATTCAGTTTCCTTAATCAATTTAATCAGATAATCGGTTTTTTTCTCGCTGCCGCTGGACCAGCTTGTCATATAAACCGCCTTGATTTCCGAAGGTAAATTAACGAGAGACTTTTGATTTTCAATATCTTCATCGGATTTTTTAACGATTGCGAACGAACTTGTGGCAACCGACAAAACGCGCGCCTCCGGAATAGCCGGCAAATCATTCACGCTTATTTCAGAAGTGTTGCTTTTAAATAAAAACGCAAAACCGCCCGCTAAAATCGTTGCCATTGTTAAAAATCCAATAAGATAACGCATAATATTTATACAGATTACCAGATTTTGCTTTTAATCACAAACAGATTATAATTAAAATTATGTTAGCTATTTACCGAAAATATCGGCCGAAAAAATTAGAAAACTTACTCGGCCAAGAAACCATTGTTGAAGTTTTGAAAAATGCCGCCATTAACGACAAACTGGCGCACGCTTATCTTTTTTACGGCCCGCGCGGTTCCGGAAAAACCACCACTGCCCGCTTAATCGCCAAAATCGCCAACTGTGAAAAAAGACGCAACGATAAAAAATTCAAAACTCTTGGCGAACCCTGCAATAAATGCCGCCCTTGCGTTGAAATAGACGAAGGCCGGGCGCTTGACGTGATTGAAATAGACGCGGCTTCCAACCGCGGCATTGACGAAATCAGAAGTTTAAAAGAAGGAATAAAATTCTCCCCCACTTCTTATCAATACAAGGTTTATATTATTGACGAATGCCACCAACTCACAAAAGAAGCATTCAATGCGCTGTTGAAAACTCTGGAAGAGCCGCCGGTTCATGCGATTTTTATTCTGGCAACAACCGAAACGGAAAAAATGCCAGCGACAATCGTTTCCCGCACTCAACGATTCCATTTTAGAAGATTGCCTATTATGAAAATCATTGAAAAATTAAAATCCATTTGCAAAGCGGAAAAAATAAAAGCCGATGACAACGCTCTTGAACTAATAGCCGCTTCAGCTGAAGGCAGTTTTAGGGACGCTGAATCACTTATTGACCAAATCGCTTCCTTGGAAGAAAAAATAATGCTGGAAAGCGTTGAAAAAATTATTGGTAGAGTCGGATTTTCCCGCACCGCCGAAATAACTGGAATGCTTATCAATAATAATCTTGAAAAAGCGATGGAATATTTAAACCAAATCAATGAAGCCGGATATAATCTTGTCCAATTCAATAAAGATTTAATCCATTATTTGCGACGCGTTCTGGCTTTAAAATTTTCTCCCGCTCTTGAAACGGAATTTAAAAAAGAATTGACTGACGCGGAATTGAAACTGCTTAAAAATCACAGCCAAATGCTCAATACGCCCACCAGTGAACAAAAAATAATTAATTTAATTAAATCCCTTATTCGCGCATATACTGAAATGCGATATAGCCCGTTTGCAATCGCGCCACTGGAAGTGGCGATTATTGAGAACTTAAAGGTCGTTTAAATTAAAATAAATAAAACAATGGAAAATAAAGAAAATAAAAACGAATTTGATTTGTGGCATTGCGGCAAAAATTGGAAAAGCTATATTTTAAGATGGATTATAGGAGCTGTTATTTTGATAATTGTTTTTATGTTTGGATTTAAGCTTGGAAAATATTCCACGTTCTTTTCCGGAAGTTATGGAACAGGATATTACGGCTCTCCGATGATGAGCGATAATTATTACCGCGGTATGATGCAACCAGGAAATTATTACGGGAATTACGGCTATGGTCAAAACGGTTACGGCCAGATGGGTCCTTGGATGATGCAAGGTTGGAACCAACAGCAACCGACAACATTGCCGAGATAAAAATAAAACAAAAAACCGCCTTGATTTAAGGCAGTTTTTTGTTAGAATAAAAATATTGCGGGATCGTCTAATGGCAGGACTGTGCCCTTTGAAGGCATCTATCTTGGTTCGAATCCAAGTCCCGCAGCCATTCGACTCACTATGTTCGCTCATGGCTATAGCCATATGAATCGAATGTCCTGAGTGAGTAAAGCGAATCGAAGGAATATTATTATGTCTTATTTTGTTTATATATTACGTTTTACTGATAATAGTTTATACATCGGACAGACAAATAATTTAAATAAAAGATTAAAAAATCATTTGATTAAAACGACAAAATCGGCAAAATTTTCAAAAGATCATGGAGATTTTAAATTAGTCCATAAAGAAGAGTATAATTCGCGACTTGAAGCGATGAGAAGAGAAAAACAATTAAAGGGATGGACACGAGCTAAAAAAGAAGCATTAATTTCTGGAAATTTTGAATTGCTCAAAAAATTATAATATCGACAAAATTTATAAAAGACTAAGTACTACATGAAATTATCGTGAAAATTAAAAATATTTTAGATGAAAAATAATCGCAATAAAGACAAACAAAATAATTTTTGGAATTCATCAAACGGACAATGGTTTTTACTTATAGTAATTTTTATAATTTTTGGCTCTTTGGGAGAATTATCGGGTGGATGGAGTTGGATAGGCACATTTATAATTAGTTTTATTATTTGGAGAATATTAATGATTTTAACTAAAGAAGATAAAGAAAACTATTAAATTATTTAATTAAAAAATAAAGACGGGTTGATTTGATATAATAAATTAAATAACTCCCCTATTCTTTTAATCCCCTATTTTATATAATTGATTAAAGGTCGGGTTTATGTATTTATTCTTATAATAAAATGGCTAAAAAAATAAAAAAGGGCAAAGTAAAAAAAGCAGTAAAAAAGATAAGTAAAAAGCC
The DNA here is from genome assembly GCA_964406565.1 of uncultured Candidatus Saccharibacteria bacterium. Lineage (GTDB taxonomy): Bacteria > Patescibacteriota > Minisyncoccia > UBA6257 > UBA9933 > JAJYWO01. The sequence continues at coordinate 10,482 of CAYOSD010000001.1, forward strand.
GATTAAAAAGGTTAATAAAATTTCTTCCAGGGCGAGCGGCAAAAGCGCTTCTTGCGTTTGCGTAAACGATGTCTGCAAGTGCAAAATGTGCGGTTATGAATGCGTCAACGGAAAATGCGAATGCGTTTGCAAATAAAGATATTAACATTAATTTAATGCTTATTGATGACGTAAAAATCAAGGTCTCATCGGGTAATGGCGGCAAAGGTGCCGTGGCTTTTAATAAAAATATGATGAGTTTGGGGCCGGTTGGCGGAAGTGGAGGAAACGGCGGCAGTGTATTCGCAATCGGCGTGCCGGATATAAGCGCTTTAAATCAATTCCGCGCCAGAAAAGAATTTAAGGCGGAGAGCGGGCTTGACGGCCGCAGTCAATTCCGCGACGGACAAGACGGAAAAGATTTAATTTTAAAACTGCCCGTGGGAACCGTAATCCATAATCTTACGACCGGCGTTGATACTTCTGTTGAAAAAATCAACGAGAAAATTTTTATCGCCAAAGGCGGGTTGGGCGGCAAAGGTAATTTTCATTTTCGTTCGGCAAAAAACACTTCGCCGACCAAATTTCAATCGGGAATCCCCGGAGAAAATTTTGAGTTACGACTGGAACTTAAACTTATTGCCGATATTGGATTTGTGGGACTTCCGAACGCCGGAAAATCAAGTATGCTAAACACGCTCACAAACGCACAAAGTAAGGTGGCGAATTACCCCTTCACCACGCTGGAACCAAATCTGGGCGTTTATTATGAATTGATTCTCGCCGACATCCCGGGAATTATTGAAGGTTCTTCAAGCGGTCGCGGATTGGGAATAAAATTCCTCCGTCATATTGAACGCACACGAATTCTTTTTCATTTTATATCTTCAGAATCAACAGACCCGGTAAAAGATTATAAAATAATCCGCAAAGAACTTGACGCTTACAACAAGGAGCTTCTCGCCAAGCCCGAATATCTTTTCCTTACAAAAAGCGACATTGTTTCCGCCGATAGCGGAGAAAAATCTCTCGTAAAAAAATTAAAAGAGTTAAAAAAAATTCAGCCGAACGCAATCGCGGTTTCCATACTTGATTCGGAAAGCATTAAAAAAATAGAGAAAATTTTAAACGACATCAAATCCGAAAAAATTAGACCTATTGCCTAATAATTTTCGTAGCGAAATTTTTAGATTTTAGGCGAGGCGAAGCAAAAATTTCGAGGGAATATACAGTGTATATTTCAAGAAATTTTTGCGAAACCGTAGCCAAAATATAAAAATTGCAGTAGAAAAGTTATTAGGTATTAGGTCTGCTATCTCCTCTTAAAACTTCTCTTGAAATTGGAACGGCGCGGAAAATAATTTCTTGAGAAAGACCGGCGCGTCCCCACACCATAACTTTGTTTGGTGTGGGGACGCGGAGAATACGGCTCGGAAAAAGTTTTTTGCGCTGAAATCCTGGCCGGAGGAAGCTCGGGAAGTTTTGAAAGCGGCAGAGTGAAACGAATCAGCCGTTCAATTCCCCGCACATCTCCTCTTTGGTCAAAAGTCGCAAAAGAAATCGCGTGTCCAACTCTTCCGGCGCGCCCCGTGCGACCAATACGATGCACGTAATCTCCCGGAGTTTGAGGAAGGTCATAATTCACAACAAGCTCAATCCCCTTTACGTCAATGCCGCGAGCGGCAATATCAGTCGCGGCAAGAACGCGATATCTGCCGTTTCTAAATCCTTCAAGCGCTTCTCTTCGCTGACCCAACGAACGGTCCGAATGAAGTTCGGCAGCAGTATGCCCCATAACGCGAACAGTTGAAGCGATTTTTCTCGCGCCATGTTTTGTTCTGGAAAAAATAAGCACCGCGCCTTTGTATTCGCCCAATATTTTTTCAAGAAGCCGCGGCTTATCAATATTTTTAAGAAAAAAAAGTTCATGCGTTACTTTCGCAGCCATGGTGCCGGACGGAGCTATTTCAACGCGTATGGGAAGTTTCATCTGCGATCTGGCGATGGCTAAAATATCTTGCGGCATTGTCGCGGAAAAAAGCATTGTTTGGCGTTCGCGAGGCACGGCTTGAAGAATACGTTTAAGCTGTGGCGCGAAACCCATATCAAGCATCCTATCCGCCTCATCTAAAACAAGTATAGAAATCAAATTAAAAGAAATGTTTTTTTGTTCCAGATGGTCAATAATTCTTCCGGGTGTGCCGATAATTATTTTCGGTTTTTTTTGAAGCGCGAACATCTGACGACGAATAGGTTCGCCACCGACAAGAGTCGCCATTCGCAAATGAAAATGCCCTCCGATTTTCTGAAAAGCTTCCGCTACCTGAAACGCCAATTCTCGAGTCGGAAGAATAACCAGCCCTTGTTTGCCGCGAAGAGCCGCCTGTATCATAGGAATTCCGAACGCCAATGTTTTACCAGTACCGGTTTGAGCGATGCCGACAATATCTTTCCCGTCAATGGCTTGCGGAATGGATTGTTCTTGAATGGGCGTAGGCGTGGTCAATTTCAATTTATCAAGAATAACAAGAATATTCGGCGCAATGCCAAGTTTATAAAATCCGGATTGATTAGTCATAATATTTATTATACCAAATTTTTTATAATTATGCTATAATTTATAAATGTCAGCGGGAATTTTTGAATTGGCAATAGTTATTTTAATCGCGGCCGTTTTGGGTATTGCCGCGAAACTCACCAAACAGCCGGTTGTTTTGGCTTATTTGGCCGCCGGAGCGTTCATCGGCTACTTTGGATTTTTCAGCCTCACCGACAAAGAAACATTCCAACTCTTTTCTGATTTGGGAATAATGTTCCTGCTTTTCTTAGTCGGCATGGAAATCAATTACACTTCCCTGCGCTTGGTCGGAAAAGCGTCTTTGATTATCGGTTTGGCGCAAATCATTTTTACTTTTATTGGCGGATTTTTAATCGCCAATTTTCTTTTTAATTACGATTATCTCGCCAACGCTTATATTTCAATCGCCCTCACTTTTTCCAGCACTATTATTGTCGTCAAACTCCTTTCCGAAAAAAAGGATTTAAACAGTTTATACGGAAAAATCAGCATCGGAATCCTTCTGGTGCAAGATTTTATGGCGATTTTAATTTTGATTTTATTGGCCGGTTTCCAAACTAACGGACAAATGGAAATCAACAATATTATACTTACTATAGTCAAAGGCATCGTCTTATTCGGCACGATGTCTTACATCGGCAGAAAATTTTTTCCGCCAATTTTTAAAAAAATCGCCCATTCCCAAGAACTTTTATTTCTGACAAGTTTAGCCTGGCTTTTTATTACGGCTGCCGGAGTAAGTAAACTAGGCTTTTCTATTGAAATCGGAGGATTCTTGGCGGGACTGGCGCTTGCCAACTCATCGGAACATTTTCAAATCGTTAGCCGCCTTCGTTCTCTAAGAGATTTTTTCATTTTAATATTCTTCGTTATTTTGGGAGCATCTCTTATTCTTTCCGACTTCACCAATATTACTTGGCCAATTATCGTTCTCTCGCTTTTTGTTTTAATCGGCAATCCGTTGATAGTGCTCGCTATAATGGGATTGATGGGTTATCGCCGAAGAACAAGTTTTATGTGCGGAGTGACGGTCGCCCAAATTTCCGAATTCAGTTTGATTTTAGCGGCAATGGGAGCCAAAGTCGGCCATCTTACCAACGACGTTGTTTCTCTAATCACAGCCGTCGGCATCATCACTATCACTCTTTCAACTTATATGATGATTTACGCGGAACAAATTTTTAAACACTTTTCTTTTTTGCTTAAATTTTTTGAAAAAAGCAAATCAAAAGAAGACGGGCCGATATTTAAAGAATTCCACAAGCCGATAATTTTAATCGGCTGTCATCGCACTGGCCAGAATATCGCCTTTAACATTCCTAAAGAAGACCTTTTGATTATTGAATTTGACCCCGATGTCATCGGTCAGCTGAAAAGAATGGGATATGATTATATTTTCGGCGATATTTCCGACCCCGATATATTTGAAGCCGCCAATTTTAATACCAGCCGTCTTGTGATTTCAACCAGTCCCGACCTTGAAGATAATCTGTTCTTATTAAATGAAATTAATAAATTCAGCAACAGAAATGAGATAAAAGTGGTGACGCGCGCCAGAATGGAAAAAGAAGCGGAAATTTTATACGACAACGGCGCGGATTATGTTTTACTCCCCCATTTTACGGCCGGACAATATTTAAGCAAAACAATTGCCTTGGACCCGAAAATGAAAATTTTAGCGCAACTCAAAGCGCAAGATATGGAAATAATGAAAAGAGAAAACCATATCAAACTCTGAGTTTAGAGGCGGATAGACGATAATTTTCAAGAAAAATCCTTTTTCTCGCCAACGATCTCCGCAATAGATAAATTATATCCATAAAAATCAAAAGAAATGATTCGGGAGAAAAGCGAACTCAACCTCTCTCGTTCCGCTAGTTGGCGGGACTCGGTCGGGATTCAAACAGCGCTTTTCCCCGATTTCTTTGATTTTTATTCCTTAATTTATAACTATTACTCCGAAATGTTGGCTGTAAAAAAGGATTTTTCCCTTGAATCCAGCCAAGCGAATAAGTTCGTAGCGCGGCTTTGCGAGTGAGCGGGCATGGTTCGAAACGAACGAAGTGAGTGAGAGAGCGAACGAGCAATGTCAGTGAGCAAACTCGCTGGGTGAGCGAACGGTAGCGAGAACTTATTCGCTTGGGTGGATGGTGACAAAAAAGATTTAAAATATTTTTACACCTTGAGGTATTTTCTTATTGCGATAGTTGAGGAAATGACTCCCAAAACGATGCCGAAAAGAATTTGATAACTTAAAAGCGTGAAAAAATTGGAAAACAAGTAAGCCCAAAGATTCATTTCGGGAATTAAAACATTTAAATAAGGAGAAGCGTAATAAATAATCGGCGAGAGCGCCACAAAACTTAAAATACCGGCCGCTAATCCGTAAATCACGCCTTCCACCGCGTAAGGCCCGCGAATAAAAGTATTAGAAGCGCCTACCAGCCGCATAATGCCGATTTCATCTCGGTAAGAATAAATCGCCAGCCGAATAGTGTTAAAAGTAATCAGCACCGCCACTGCCGCGAATAAAATCGTCAAAAAAATTCCGGCTTTTTTAACAGTGGAAACTATTTTTGTTAGACGGTCAATCACTAAAGAATTTTGCGCGTAAGAAATTTTGCTCACCGACTTTTTAAACGAATCGGCGCTTAAATAATTATTAATAGCGGCATAGTCGCTGGAATCATAAGCTTTAATGTTTAACGAAGCCAATAATGGATTATCTTTCAATTCGCCAAGCGCTTCGGAAATTGTCTGGTCTTTTTCATGTTTGGCGCTAAAAATCTCCAACGCTTTGTCTCTAGAAATATATTCCACTTTTTTAACTTCAACTAAACTTTCAAGCGAATTTTTTATTTTTAAAATTTCGTCTTCCGGCGCTTCGGTTTTGAAATAAACACTGATGTCTATTTTATCTTGAAAAGATTCAATCGTAGTTTTTGTGGAAACATTAAAAAAAATCAGCCCTTCAAAAACCATCAAAGTCAAAGCCATAATGGCGATGGTGGCGGCGGAAAGCCAACCGCTTCGGCGGAAACCGAGAATCCCGTATTTAATTATGCGCGATAACGCAGTAAACATATTTTATGAAATGTATCTTCCTCTTTCTTCGTCTTTGACAATTTTTCCTTTTTCCAAACTTATCACCCGTTTTTTTAATTCATCAATAATTTCTTTATTATGCGTTGCCAAAATGACAACCGTGCCCAATTCGTTTATTTTCAAAAGTAATTTAATGATTTCCGAAGTGTTAAACGGGTCAAGATTCCCAGTCGGTTCGTCAGCGATTAAAACATCAGGGTGATTTATCATCGCTCTGGCAATCGCCACTCTTTGTTTTTCACCGCCGGAAAGTTCGCTGGGGAAATTATACATTTTATCGGATAATCCTACCATCCCCAAGGCCTGCGGCACAAATTCTTCAATTTCTATTTGAGGCCTACCAGCCGCTTCCAAAGCAAATGCCACATTTTCATAAGCGGTTTTATTGGTTAAAAGTCGAAAATCCTGAAAAATAACGCCGATATGCCTTCGCAGATGCGGAAGTTCGCTTGATTTTAATTTATTCACGTCATGGGAACTCACAATTACTTTCCCCTTAGTCGGCTTTTCTTCGCCAATTAATAATTTAATAACCGTTGATTTACCGGCTCCCGACCTGCCCACCAATGAAACAAACTCGCCCGGAATAATATCAAGATTTATGTTTTCCAAGGCGGTTGAAGTATGGCTATTGACACGATAAATTTTTGAAACAGATTGAAAATTAATCAAATTTAAGATTTATGATTTAAGATTTATGATTTAAGATTCCTAATTCCTAAATCCTGAATCCTGAATCACTATTTATATTCTTGTTAAAATTATACCTCGCTTTCCACAAACAAATCAATGTCGCCTTCCAAAACTTTTTCCACTTGCGTTGTTTCAATGTCGGTTCGGTGGTCTTTAACGAGCTTATAGGGATTCAAAACATAAGAACGGATTTGGCTACCCCATTCCGGTTTCACTTTAACGCGTAATTCGGATAACTCTTTAAGCTTATTATCTTCCATTAGTTTAACCAGTTTCGCTTTGAGTAATTTTATCGCCCGTTCGCGATTTTGGGATTGCGAACGTTCAACGCGCGAACCGACGGAAACACCGGTCGGTAAATGAACCAAACGAACCGCTGTTTCAACCTTATTGACATTTTGTCCGCCTGGTCCACTAGCGCGGGAAAGTTCTATTTTAATGTCTTCTTCGGGAATTTTTAAATCAGCGTAATCAATTTCCGGTAAATCCGGCAAAACTTCCACTAAAGCGAACGATGTGTGCCTTTTTTGTTCCGGAGAAAACGGTGAAATTCTCACTAAGCGGTGAACACCCATTTCTTTTTTAAGATAGCCGTAAGCATAATCGCCTTTTATTTCAATCGCCCCGCCCGGTTCGTCATCAAGAATTTTTATTTTCCAGCCGCGTTGCTCGGCAAATTTTTTATACATCACATAAAGCATATTCGCCCAATCTATAGCGTCTTCTCCGCCGGCTCCGGCAAAAATGGAAATAATCGCTGATTGCTTGTCGTATTTTCCGGAAAATAACAATTCCATTTCCAATTGACGAAGTTTTCTTTGAGTTTCATAAAATAAATTCTCATCAACTTGCATTTCCAAACGCGTTAATCCGCTTTCAATTTCCTCAAACCGTTTTATTAAGTTATTAAGCTCGCCGATTTCCTTGATTTTCAAATCAGCCGTCTCGCGTCCGCCCTCTTTGACGGATTTCCAAAAATCAGGATCGTTAAATTCGTATTCGATTTCCTTGACGCGGTTTTTTTTAGCTTCAACGTCAAAGCCGCCCGGCCAAACGCCGGGCTTGCTCCTCAAGTTCGTCAAGTTTTAATTTTAAATCTTTCATCCCTCACCCTTCAAAGATTGCTTGTCCCTCATCCTTTTAAAATGGTGAGGAACAAGATAAATCTTATGAAGATTAAATTTAATTTATTTTATATATAACATAAAAAATATTTTATTCCCCAGACTCTTCATTATCTTTGAAGGGTGAGGGATTATTTAAATTTTAATTGCAAAACCGATAAAAAGCAAATATAATGAATTTAATGAGATTCGAACACAATGAATCAAAAAATATAGAAAAAATAATGATTGATAAGATGCACGAAAAAGCGCGTTCAGTTTTGACTGAAAATATTATTTGTCCGGAAGATTTTGTTGATTTATATGGAGCGGAAAATGTTAAAAAAGACCTTAAATACGTTAAAGAAAAAGAAGATGAGTATAAAAAAGAATTATCCCCCGAAAAACAAGAAGTTGAAAAACTTGCGGTAGCGTTGGAAGCGATTATTTATGAACAAGCGGAAATCAATGATTGGCTTGGCTCGGATGTTGAAACTATCAAAACATCTCGATATGACGACATTAAAAATAAAGTTGACCATATTGTGGAATTTTATAAAGAAGAAGATTATTCCGCGTCTCATCTCGCGCTCGCCATTGACGAAACTTTTTCTTCGGATATTGATAAAAAATTTAAAAAAATAAAAGAAGAAATAGATAATGGGAAATTAACGGAGATAAAATACTTTGTTTCAGAACGATTAAATATCAGAGGTGAACTTAGTAAAATACCGCGCGTTATTATTGGAGTAAATGAAAAAACAATTAAAGAAGTCGGCGAATTATGGCTTGATAAAAATAATAAAGCTTTAGCGCAACATCCGATTCAATTTTTTATTCTCGAAGAAATGCTTTTACAAATAAAAACATTTAAAGATTACGCGCAAAAAATAAAACAAACGGATATCGCTTCTATTTATGAAAAAACCGAAAAAATTCTGCAAAAAATTTATGACGAAAAAGAAGATTTAAAAAAATCTCAGTCCGCGCTTGAAAACGATAGCGTATATAACGCCATAACAAATAACTTAAAGAATTTTTATTAAAATTAAATTTTAAGCCAGAGGCGAGAATCGAACTCGCGTTTATCGCTTACGAAGCGACTGTTCTGCCACTGAACTACTCTGGCGCAACTTAGCTTCTCAATCTTTTCAATACCTCTTCCTCCACCGCTTGTCTATCGCGACCATATTTTAAGCGAGAAAGTTGTTTAATCTCGCCGGCCAATTCTTCATTTCCGTTTTCCGGAGCCATGGTTTTCATATTAAACGATTTTGAAGTTTGACCATTGATGAGAATTTTAACCAAAGCGTTGAAATTGTCTATATTGATTAAATCGTTTTCATTGAATATCGGCTCAAATTGTTTTACTAAAAATTCCGCGTCCTGCGCCCCCACCCTAAAAGCGACGATGCTGCCGACATTGCCGAAAACCGCGTCCCGTATTTTTTCCGTCAATTGAGCGATAAATTGATGAGCAATGGTAAGATTAAGGCGATATTTTCTCGCTTCGGACAAAATCGTGGCAATTGAATCCGTCGTAAAATTCTGAAACTCATCGATATAAAGATTAAAATCGCGCCGTTTTTTTTCATCCGCAATGTCAACGCGTGACAAAGCAGCCATTAAAATTTTCCCGACCACAATCATTCCCAATAAATTGGCGTTAAGGTCGCCGATTTTGCCTTTTGACAAATTGACCAATAAAATTTTCCTTTCATCCATCACTTGCCTGAAATTAAAAGCTGATTTTGTTTGCCCGATAATCGGCCGCACATAATCATTGGCCGTAAAATTATTAAATTTAGAAGTGATGTAAGGCGCCATATTCGCCAAAGAACCCTCGCCTTTTACGTTCGCCACTTCTTTTTCCCAAAAATCAAGCACTACCGGATTTTTAATGCGCGCCAATTTCCTATTTCTGAAATCAGCATCCGTCAAAACGCGCGCCGTTTCAATTAAAGTCGCCGGCTCGTTAACCGAATCTTCCATTAAAAGCAAAAGTGTGTTTCTCATATATTGCTGGAAAACAGGACCCATCGCTTCTCCGCTTTCCGGAAAAAGTTTGAATAAAATACTTTGCATTTCGTCAACAATAAATGTTTTTTGTTCCGGTCTGCTAAAATCATAATCAAGCATATTCATTCCCAACGGCCGCTGAATGTCCCCCGGGTTGAATAAAATCACGTCTTCAATTCTATCTTTCGGAATTTGAGATAAAATCGTTTCAACTAAAGTTCCGTGCGGATCAATCACCGAAACTCCTTTACCGGCTTTAATGTCTTCAATAACCATATTGGTCATCAAAGTTGATTTTCCGGTGCCGGTTTGTCCGACAACATAAATATGGCGACGGCGATCGTCTTCGGTAATATAAATGGATTTTTTATCCCCGCGAAAAGCGCTCTCGCCGATTAAAGTTCCGAATTTGGAAATTTCCGCCGGTGGCTGCGCTTCTTTTGATTTAATCCACTTCAATCTTGGAATATCGGTTGTGGAAGATGGAAAATGAAACATGCTCGCCAATTCTTCGGTGTTTAAAATCATCGCTTGATTTTCATCAAACTCACGGAAAGAAAATTGATAAGCCAGTTTTTTAGAATCGCGTGGCTTAATAATTTTCAATTCTTGGCGACGCGGAGCGTGAAATTGCGAATATCCGCCGCTGATACTTTCCAAAATGGCGTCCGCCTGATATTGGCTCGGCGCGGAAATTAAAATCCGAAGATTAACTTCTAAAAGAGGTTTAGAAATTTTTAATTCCAGAGATTTTATCGCTTCATCATCAATTGTTTTTTCTTCTTTTTTATCAGTGTCCGGATTAACCGCTTTTTTAATATCCTTTAAACTCATTGCCAACCCTCCGAGAACTTCATCAAATTTTTTCCCCTGTTTCAAATATCCAATCATTTTAATAATTGTTTTTTTCACCGACTTCCCCGCCGGCCTCACTAAAATTTGAATACCCGCGCCTTCGCCGACTTCGTTTATTTTTGAAAGGCCGCTTAAAATCGAAGCGAAAGTGTCAATATTCGCTTCCACATAAGTCCTAATAGGTAAAGCGTAAGAAAGTTTTTGCTTGACATAAACTCCCTGATTTATACCGGCCGAATTGAAAATATTATAATCGTCAGCCGGTTCAATGGACGCATCTTTCCACAAACCTCCTATCTGCCTACTCACAAATTCAATAGAATCTTTTGGAATTGCCGCGTAAAAATAAATTTCTTCGCCAATATGATGAACCGCCGCTTCCAGAACAAAAGGAGATTTAAGGCTTGCTAAAATTCCAAAAAGCTGAGCAGAAGCGTTTATTTCGTCTTTGAAATCTTTTTGTTGGTCTTCAGTTTTTATTTTTTGTGGCAAGCGAATAAGTAAAAGTTTCAAACCAAGGGCGTCTTTCAATCGCTTTTTGCCGGAAATTTTTGAAACAAAAAAGAAAACCGCGCCTATGATGATAAAAACAAAAAGTAATAATAAAAAATAAATAAACATTTTATCCCGTTAGAAATAGAACACGAACGTGTATTTTACGCTCATGTTTATTTAGATTACTATTTTTATATTTTACCCGTTGTTTTGTATTCATACTTTGTGTTCGTGATTTCTAACGGGATTATATCAATTTTCTTTTTTTCAATTCTTCATACATTTTATCGGTGAGCGCGTCATGAAAAGCATCCAAGATAAACGCATTTGATTTTGAAGCGATTTTAACGACTTTTTCAATTCCTTGATGCAATGTTAAATCAATAAGTTTTTCAACTTCAATTTTTACATCTGTTGAAGAATTTTGAAGATAATTAGGCAGAATATTAGATTGCGCTAAAGACGGCTGACTCGCCACTGTTTGCGGTTCAACAGCCGCTTGCTTAATAATAGGATGAAGCGTCTGTTTTACCAATTCCCTATCTGATAAACTCTTATGCTCAAGCAAACTTCTTTTTTCAGCGATTTCTTTGCCCAATCTTTCAATATCCGCTTCTAATGCTTTGTGTTCTCCCCCAGAGGCGGACCAACCTTCGGCTGGAAAATTTTGATGAATAATGTCTGACATGGTATTATAAATTTATCCCTCACCCTTCAAAGATAATAAATGTTATTTTTGATTATGTGATGGATAAATGATAATTATATAATAAATAAATTAAAATTAATTTAATTGTGATTTACTCTTGCTATCCCATATAAGATAGTAATAGTAAAAAATCTTTAAAAGGTGAGGGATGACTAAATATTTATTGATTCTTATTGTAATTATAGCCGCTTTTTTGCGCTTATACAATATTATTCCGCCAGTCGGCGGATTGCCGCCCGGACTTTATCCGGACGAAGCAATGAACGGCAACAACGCTTTAGAAGCTATTTCCACGAGAGATTATAAAGTTTTTTATCCGGAGAACAACGGCCGCGAAGGATTGTTTATAAACATCCAGGCGTTATCAATCGCCTTGTTCGGCAATTTCCCCTGGGCGCTTAGAATAGTAAGCGCCATTTTCGGAATTTTAACGGTTTTGGGAATTTATTTTCTCGCAAAAGAAATTTTCAATAAAAATATTGCTCTTCTATCTGCTTTTCTTTTAGCCACGAGCTTCTGGCATATTAATTTTTCTCGTATCGGCTTTCGCGCGATTATGGCGCCATTCTTTTTAACTTGGGGAATTTATTTTCTTTTAAAATCACTAAATAATTGGAAATTGGAAATTGGAAATTGGAAATTGCCAATATTAGGAGGATTGGCTTACGGCCTTGGCTTCCATTCTTATATCGCTTATCGCGCCACACCGCTCTTAATATTGATAATCATTGCTTTATATTGGTTCCAAAATAAGAAATGGGAAACTCGCAAAAAAATTCTACTGACGGCTAGTGGCTATATCTTAATGGCTATTATTGTTTTTGCGCCATTAGGAATTTATTTTATCCAAAATCCGCAGGACTTTATGGGCCGCACAACGCAAGTTTCGGTTTTTAGCTCGCCGACGCCAATAAAAGATTTAACAATGAATATTTTAAAAACCACTAGTATGTTCAATTTTTCCGGCGATTGGAATTGGCGCCACAATTACGCCGGAAAACCATTGCTGTTTTGGCCAGTGGGGATATTTTTTATAATCGGCATCATCTTAGGAATTCGCCAATTATTTAAATTCCAAATGCCAAGCGCCAAATCACAAACAATATTCAATAATCAAAATCCCAATAATCAAAACTTATCAAGTTTAAAATTTAGAATTTCGAATTTATTTGAAATTTGTAATTTGAGATTTGTAATTTTATTTGCGTGGCTTATTATTGCCGCTCTGCCGGTCGTAATTTCCAACGAAGGCCTGCCGCACGCTTTGCGCGCTATTTTAATGGTCCCGCCGGTTTTTATTCTGGCGGGATTCGGAGGAATTTGGATGTATGAAAAAATTCTTGCCACTATCAATAGTAGCAAAATAAATTTACTACACTGGGGTGTTGCGATTTTTATAATAATTTTAATTATCCAAAGCTATCAATCTTACTTTATCGACTGGGGTAAAAATCCTAACGTTCAAGGCGCGTTTGCCGCCGATTATGTTCAAATCGGCCGCGAATTAAATAAACTGCCGAAAAAAACGCCCAAATATGTGATTGTGGAAGCCGACGGCGCCGATGTTCGCGGAATCCCAATGCCAACGCAAACAATAATGTTCATCACCGACACTTTCACGCCAAAAAAACAAAAAGAGAAAAATATTTTTTATATTTTACCGGACAAAATAAACCAAATCCCTCAAAATAGTTATACGGTTATTTTAAAATAACTAATTTAAGAATTAAAATGGTAGTTGAAGAAAATTTTTTTACTTGCTATTTATCCATGTCTTATTACCATTACGTCGCCTTCTTGCGCGACATAATCCTTACCCTC
>CAYOSD010000002.1:0-2359 GCA_964406565.1 uncultured Candidatus Saccharibacteria bacterium
TTCCAAAATTTTCATTCGTATAATTCGTACCATTTGTATATTTGTATCGATACTCATTTATGATTTATGGATTTAATCATTGTCGAATCTCCGATAAAAACAAAAACAATTTCCAAGTATCTTGAAGGCGATTATGTCGTTTGCGCCAGCGTGGGACATATTCGCGATTTGTCGAAAAGCAACAAAAAAGCCATAGATATTCCAGCCGGTTTTGTGCCACATTATGAAATTTCGCCCGGAAAGGAAAAAATTATTTCTGAAATAAAAAATCTTGCCAAAGAAGCTAAGGAGATTATTCTGGCCACCGATCCGGACCGCGAAGGAGAGGCTATTGCCTGGCATTTAACTCAAACTCTTGGTTTGAAAAAAAATCCCAAAAGGATTGTTTTTAATGAGATCACTCAATCGGCGGTTAAGGAAGCTATTAAACATCCACGCGTTATTGATATGAATTTGGTTAAAGCCCAGGAAGCGCGGCGGGTTTTAGACAGGTTGGTCGGATATGATTTAAGCGGTTTGATATGGAAAAAAGTCCGTTATGGTTTATCCGCGGGTAGGGTTCAATCCCCTGCTTTGCGCATTATAATGGAGCGCGAAAGAGAAATCCGCGCTTTTATTCCGGAAAATTATTGGGTAATAAGCGGTGAATTTTTCGCAAAAAACGATAAAATTATTTTAATTTGCGATGAGCAGCCGAAGAGCGAAAAAGAAACTAAGCGCATTATTGAAGCAGGTAAAAAAAATTCGTGGAAAATAACAAATATAAGCCAAACTGAAGCCAAGCGTTCGCCGCGTCCGCCATTTATCACTTCAACGCTTCAGCAGACAGCCAGTTCGCGATTGGGTTATTCCCCTTCGCGCACGATGTCCATTGCGCAAAAATTATACGAGCAAGGGCTGATTACTTATATGCGAACCGACAGCGTGAATATCAGCGAAGAAGCTTTGCCACAAATTTATGCGACAATAGAAAAACAATATGGAAAAGAATATCTTGAACCGCGAACTTATTTTTCCAAAAGCAAAACTGCTCAAGAAGCCCATGAAGCCATAAGACCAACTAATTTCAATCAAAAATCAGCGGGCGCAAATGACGAACAAAAGAAACTTTATCAGCTTATTTGGCAAAGAATGGTTGCTTCCCAAATGACGGACGCAAAAATATTACGAACAAAAATATCGGCGAATATTTTATCCGAAACAATTCCTAATTTTTCAACAACCGGCAGTGTTGTGCTTTTTAAAGGTTGGTTGGCGGCCGATCCCGCGGCGCGAGGCGAAGACGTAGAATTGCCGAAAATCAATGAAGATGAAAAATTAAAACTTATTGATATTAAAAGCGAAGAAAAACAAACTGAACCGCCGTCAAGATATACCGAGGCTGGATTGATTAAAGAGCTTGAAAAACGAGAAATTGGCAGACCCAGCACTTATGCGGCGATTATCAGAACAATTCAAGAACGCGGTTATGTCTTAAAAGAAGGAAAAACTTTAAAACCGACCGATACGGGCGACGTGGTTAGTTCTTTTCTAGAAAAAAATTTTGCCAAATACATCAGTGATTCTTTTACCGCGGAAATGGAAAATGAACTGGATGAAATAGCCGAAGGAAAAAGAAAATATGAAAAGATGCTCGGCGATTTTTACAAGCCGTTTTTAAAAGAAGTGAAAGCCAAAGAAAAAACAGCGGAGAAAATCACCAATCTTGGCGAAGCGGATAAAAAATATAAATGTCCGGTTTGTAAGGGCTCAATGATTATAAAGTTGTCGCGCAATGGAAAATTTTTAAGTTGTGCTAAGTTTCCGGAATGCCAGGGTAGCCGCAAAATAGACGGCTCAATAATGGAAGAGCCGAAAGAAACCGGCGAAATTTGCCCGAAGTGTGGAACGGGGAAACTTATAGAACGTGAAGGCAGATTCGGGAAATTTGTGGCTTGTTCCAATTATCCAAAATGTAAATTTATTAAAACCAGCGCTGAAGAAGAAAATCGCCGAAAAACTGGGGTAAAATGTCCCGACTGTAAGGAGGGAGAAATTATGGAACGTCGCGGCAAATTCGGGCTTTTTTATTCCTGTTCTAATTACCCTCAATGCAAATTTATTATGAAATCCCGCCCCACCGGCAATATTTGCAAACTTTGCGACTCATTGATGATGGAAGGGACTAAAACAATTCCCGAACGTTGCAGTAATTTTAAATGTCCGAATAATAGACCGGATAAATTAAAAAAATGAAATTGCTTGTCCGCCGAAGTTTTAACGCAGGCGGGCAAGAATTACAATCTGCTTAAAAAATAAAAGAGTCTTGTTATTGTTTATTAACAAGACTCTTAAATAATTAATGGTCCTAAAATTCATT
>CAYOSD010000002.1:2459-12607 GCA_964406565.1 uncultured Candidatus Saccharibacteria bacterium
ATATTTATTGAAAATATCTATTTATATGTTAAACTATAACCACTATGGATGTCAAGAATTTAATCAGGGAATCTTTTACTCCGGAAGAAGCGCAAATTATCAAAGTTGCTTTTGATTTTTCCAAAACGGCGCACCAAGGACAAAAAAGAAAATCCGGCGAAATATATTTTACTCATTGTTATCAAACCGCCTTAAAATTAGCCGAATGGCGGATGGATGCGACAACAATTATCGCCGGTTTGCTCCATGATGTTGTTGAAGACACAAAAATTTCGCTTGAAGAAATTAAAAAAAAATTCGGCGATGATATCGCCTTTTTGGTGGACGGCGTCACAAAACTCGGCCGTATAAAATATCGTCAACAAAACAACGACGTAACCAATCTTCAGTCGGAGAATATCCGCAAAATGATTTTAGCTCTAAGCCATGATTTGCGAGTTATATTTATTAAATTGGCGGACAGGTTGCATAACATAAAAACACTCGCCGCTTTGCCGTTGCAAAAACAAAAACGAATCGCTTTGGAAACTTCGGAAATTTACAGCCCGATCGCCTATCGTTTGGGAATGGCGAATTTAGCCGGCGAATTGGAAGATTTGGCTTTCCCTTATCTTCATCCCAAAGAATATAAATGGCTTTTGGAAAACATTAAAGAGCGTTATGAAGAACGCCAGAAATATCTGGAAAAAGTAAAAATATTCATTGAGCAAACGCTTGAAAAGCATAAAATTAAGCCGATTAAAATAGATTTTCGCGTCAAAAAATACAGCAGTTTATATAAAAAATTATTCCGGATGGATATGAATTTAGAACAAATTTACGACTTAGTGGCTTTAAGAATTATTTTAAAGACAGTTGAAGAATGCTATGCAGTTTTAGGCATTATCCACCAGCTTTGGCCACCAATGCCAGGAAGAATTAAAGATTATATCGCAATGCCGAAACCGAACGGTTATCGCTCTCTCCACACCACAGTTTTTTGCGTTGATAACAGGCCGACTGAATTTCAAATAAGAACATCTGAGATGCACGAAGAAGCGGAAAACGGCATTGCCGCTTATTGGGCTTACGCCCAGTCAAAAGGAAGCAAAGCTTACCAAAAAAACAAAGCGATTTTTGCCGAGAAAAAAGAATTGTTTTGGATTAATCAACTGAAAGAATGGCAAAAAGAGACTGTCGGTTCGGAAGAATTCCTGCAATCTTTAAAAATCGATTTTCTTAAAGACAGGATTTTTGTCATTACTCCGAAGGGAGAAGTAATTGATTTGCCGGCCGGTTCAACGCCCGTTGATTTTGCTTATGTGATTCATACCGATATAGGCAACCAATGCGTTGGAGTTAGAATTAATGGGAAAATAGCGCCTCTTGATTATCAATTGCAATCGGGAGATCTGATTGAAATTTTAACGCAAAAAAGCAAAAAGCCGTCGCAATCGTGGCTTAAATTCGCTAAAACACCGATGGCAAAAAAAAGGATTAAAGCGGCATTAAAAAATACGCCGAGTTTTATGCAAAAAAAACCGGATGTTGTTGAATTTAAAATAATTGCGGAAGATAAAATAGGCTTAATAAAAGATGTTTCGTCAATAATATCCAGAAGCCATATAAATATTCAAAATCTCAATACTACCGACATTGGAAGACAATCAATAATTAAAATTCACTGCGAAATAAATAAAGAAAAAGCGGAAAAATTGGTTTTAAAATTAAAAAAGATAAAAGAAATTAAAGAGATCGGCTATAAGATAATATGAAAATCCATTAGCCATTAGGGTTTAGGGTTTAGCTTTTCTATAATTCCTCTAATTTCTTCGGGCGAAAAGAATTGAATGACGATTTTCCCCTTGCCGGATCCGTCAGCCGGCGCATCTATTTTCACTGGAGCCCCGAGAAGTTCCATCAATTTTTCCTGCATATCATTTATTTCCGGGTCAACGGCAATATTTTCAGCCGGCAATTCCATTTTTTCTTTAGTCAACGCCGTTGTCCTCCTAATTTTATTTTTTAATTCCCGAACGCTTAAATTATTTGATAATAAATCTTGGAAAACCGCTATTTGTTGGCTTAAGTCGTCAATCGTTAATAATAATCTTCCTTGGCTTTCGTTTATTTTTCCATCCGCCAGCGCGTCTTGGATTTCTGTCGGTAAATTTAAAAGCCGAACCGCATTGGCGATTGTTTCACGGCTTTTACCGAGTTTAGCGGCAACTTCTCTTTGAGTTAATCCGAACTGGTCTTGTAATTTAGCGTAAGCTCGGGCCGTTTCAATGGGATTAAGGCTGGAGCGCTGAAGATTCTCCACGATTGCCATTTCCATTTGCACAGCCCCCTCGCTTGGAACGATTCTTTTAATAATCGCCGGTATGCGCTCAAGACCGATTAGTTTTGACGCCATCAACCTTCTTTCTCCGGCAATAAGCTGATATTCAACCTGCGTTCCGGTTTCAATTTCATGTTCTATTTTTGTGACGACTATCGGCTGAATAACGCCAAATTCCCTGATTGACGCCGCCAGCTCTTTTAAAGATTCTTCATCAAATGTTTTACGAGGTTGGAAAGGATTGGGTTTTATTTTTTCTATTTCAATATGAAAAATCGCGTTATTAACAAACGATTTTTTATCATTAATATTTATTTGCGGTTGTAGTTGCGGCTGCTGTTGCTGTTCGGGCTGCGGTTGCGGCTGAATTTGCGGCGCAAGTTGATGATATTCTTCCGTGTCCGTCAATGGCAACATAAAAGGCGCATTGTCTTGTTGTGGTACATTTTGTTGAATATTTTGATCATCCATAATATCTTTACTATAAAATAAATTTTTGATATTATCAATATTAAATTATGCCTGGGTGGTGAAATTGGTATACACGCGACACTCAAAATGTCGTGGTCGCAAGGCCGTGGGAGTTCGACTCTCCCCCCAGGCACACGCTCCCATAGCTTAGTGGTAAAGCAGTTGCCTTTTAAGCAATTGATCAAGGTTCGATTCCTTGTGGGAGCACAAAATAATAAAAACACCCTTAAGGGTGTTTTTATATTATTCCATTTCTTTTCTTAAATCTTCCAATATTTTTTTGGATTTGGCGTTTGGTTTTTTCGGAGTTTTGATTTTAAATTCAACGATTAAATTACCCCGATTGGACGAATTAAGAATCGGCATCCCTTGTTTCGGAACGATTAAATTGTTTTTTAAATCAAAATTTTCCGGAATTTCAATTTGAATTTTTCTTGCGTCAATTGTTGGAATTTCAATTCTTTCTCCCAAAAGAATATCAACTAATTTTACTTCTTTTTTAATAAACAAATCATTTCCGCGTCTGGCGAAAATATGATGCGGTTTGATTTTTATCCTTACATAAAGGTCTCCCGTTCCGGCTCCCCGCTCTCCAGATTCGCCACTACCGGTTATTTTTATGAATTGGCTATCCATCACTCCGGGCAATATTTCAACTTTAATGTCGCGATTGCCGGAAATTATTCCTTTACCGCGGCATTCAGCGCAAGATTTTTTGGGAATTTGTCCGCTGCCGAAACATTCCTTGCATTGCTTGATTTGAGAAAAATTGCCGAAAAAAGTGTTTCTTGCTTCTTTAATCTCTCCACTGCCACCGCAAACAGAGCATTTTTCAAGCCCTTCTTTTTGGTCATATCCCTTACTGCCACATTTGACGCAACTGACGGCAATATCATATTTTAATTCTTTTTTAACTCCATAAAACGCTTCCTCGAGCGTTATTTCTTGAATAATCTCAATATCCGCTCCGCGATGATAAGTACGCCTTTTTTGCCTTACTCCCATTCCTTCAAAAAACGCGCTAAAAATATCTCCCAAATCGGTAAAATCATTAAAAGCCGATGGGTCAAATTCAAACCCAAAGCCATTACCAAACGGTCCTCCGGCGCCGAACGGCCCTGCGCCTCCGCCCTGAGCTCCGCCGAAGGGCTGTCCGTCAAAAACCCTGCCGTACTTATCGTATTGTTCGCGCTTTTTCTTGTCCGATAAAATTGAATAAGCCTCCGCTATTTCTTTGAATTTTTTTTCATCGCCGCTTTTTTTATCCGGATGATACTGATGCGCCAATTTTCTGAAAGCTTTTTTGATTTCCTCGTCAGACGCTCCCTTATTTATACCAAGAATTTTATAATAATCAGACATAATTATTGACCGAGCACATAATTTATAATTTTTTTACGTACTCATAATTATGTGCTCGGTCACTACAATTATGAGCACCGAGCACTCAAAGCGTTGAGTGCTCGGTAAAGGTTTTATTATGAAAAATTCTACGCCTACGGCTTGAATTTTTCAATAAAGCCCTTTATTTCAATATAATAATCTCCTTACTTCTTCCTTCTAATTCCACATTTGCGAAACCGAGCGCCAAAAGGATTTCATAAACTATAAACGCTAAAAAGGAAATTATTATGCGAATTGGCAGAGCTAAAACTTCAAGAGTCAAGAAAATTGTTAAAACAATACCGATTAAAATCAAAGATTTTAGATTTTTCGGAAAAGCGTTAAATTTATTTTTTAATGTTTCATAAATCGTTTCGCTGATTGTTGATTTTTTACCGGCAGATTCGGGAATGCTTAAAAATTCTCCTATCTGGCTCTCTAATTCACCGGCTGCTTGATTTATCATTATTTTTTTCACTGTTGAAGGTAAAATATTTAATTCAGGGCTTTCTTCTATTTGTTTTTTAGCCAAATTAACGGCTAGTTCGTTAATGGTGAGCGACGAGTCAATCTCTGGATAAAATTTCTGCGCCACGATTATTGATGGCGATAAAATTATTTTTTCGAAATTTTGTTGAGAAATAAAAAATTCTTCACTTGTCCCCGAACTTCCGTAAATATAAACTATGCTTATAAACAAAAATATCGCGGCAACCGCTTTCGGCAAAACAGTTTTATTTATTTTCCAAAAACTTATTTTGAGGGAATTTTTTAATTCTCTGACGCCATTAATGTTGCCGGAGAACAGCGCTAGGAAAACCAACGCGACTCCTATCAATATGGCGGAGTTCGCAATGTCGTAAAAAACAGCCGTTAATCCGACACAACTTAGAAAAATAATCAAAGAGCTGATTTTTAAACTTTTAATGAATAAAGTTTGCAAAGTAAAAAATATCAGAAAAATAATCGCGGATAACCCGGAAATTAAAAGAAAATTTTCTTTTCCGTCCTGGAAAAATAATTTAAAAAAATATCCGAAAGCGGAAAGAGAAACAACGCTAAAAACCGCCAAAACGGCGATTTTAAGCATTGACCTGTCAACATCCGCTGAATCGCTAACTATTTTGCTGCTATTGTTCTCCATCATCTTTTTTATCTTTTTGTTTAGTATTGTTTTGTTTATTATACATCCCCCACATAATCAAAACAAATTATTTAAGAATTTTAATTATTATTAGACGTATCATTATTAGTTGATGTATCACTATCACTATGGTTATGTGGGGGATACATTGCCGCGCCGATTTTTTGAAGCTCGGTTGAAAGTTCCGCTGTTTTTGATTTTATCGTTTCAATATCTTGACCGTCTTTAACGGATTTCAAATCAGCTATTTTTACGTTAACAGCGTCTTTAATTTCCTGCGAAACTTTATCACCGGCTTCGTTTATTGATTTTTCCGCCATATAGACCGCTTGTTCGGCGATATTTTTCGCTTCCACCAATTCTTTTTTCTTTTTATCTTCTTCGGCGTGCGCTACAGCTTCTTGTTTAAGTTTTTCTATTTCGTCTTTTGAGAGTTGTGTTGACGCCTCTATGCGAACAGTTTGAGTTTTATTGGTGGCCTTATCTTTCGCGGAAACGTTCAAGATTCCATTGGCATCAATGTCGAAGATAACTTCAACTTGCGGAATACCGCGCGGCGATGGCGGAATACCGTCCAAAATAAATCTGCCCAATGTTTTATTATCAGCCGCCATTGTTCTTTCTCCTTGTAAAATATGAATTTCCACGGAAGTTTGATTATCCGCTGCGGTTGAAAATACTTGTGATTTTGAAGTCGGAACAGTTGTATTCTTTTCTATAAGAGGCGTGAAAACCCCGCCAAAAGTTTCAATTCCCAAACTAAGAGGAGTTACGTCAAGAAGAAGAATATCTTTAACATCGCCCTGAAAAATTCCGGCTTGCACCGCGGCTCCGGCCGCCACAACTTCATCGGGATTAATTCCCTTATGCGGCTCTTTGTTAAATAATTTTTTAACCGCTTCTTGAATCGCCGGCATCCTTGTTTGTCCGCCCACAAGCACAATTTCATTAATATCGGAAATTTTTAATCCCGCTTCTTCCACGGCTTTTTTTGTTAAATCAATTGAATGCTTAATATCTTCGCTGACAAGCTCTTCAAGTTTGGCGCGTGTCATTTTTATAACAAAATGTTTCGGTCCGGATGAGTCAGAAGTGATATACGGCAAATTGATTTCCGTATCAAACGCCGTTGAAAGTTCATGTTTGGCGCGCTCGGCCGCCTCTTTTAATCGTTGAAGCGCTAATGGGTCTTTGGAAATATCAATTCCTTCCTGTTTTTTGTATTCTCCGACTAAAAATTCAATTATTTTCTTGTCAAAATCGTCTCCGCCAAGATGCGTATCGCCACCCGTTCCTTTTACTTCCGCAACATCTTCGCCGACTTCCAAAATAGAAATATCAAAAGTTCCGCCACCGAATTCGTGAACAACAATTTTTTCATTTTTCTGGCGATTCAAACCATAAGCCAAAGCCGCGGCCGTCGGTTCATTGATAATTCGGCGGACTTTAAGACCGGCAATTTCTCCGGCGTTTTTCGTGGCTTGCCTTTGCGAATCATCAAAATAAGCCGGCACGGTAATCACCGCTTCTTCTATTTTTTCTCCCAATTTCGCTTCGGCATCAGCTTTTAATTTCGCGAGTACCATGGCGGAAATTTCTTCAGGCTTATACCATTTATCGCCCATTTTCACTTCAACGCCGCCGGTTGAAGAT
The DNA here is from genome assembly GCA_964406565.1 of uncultured Candidatus Saccharibacteria bacterium. Lineage (GTDB taxonomy): Bacteria > Patescibacteriota > Minisyncoccia > UBA6257 > UBA9933 > JAJYWO01. Next base: position 9,431 of record CAYOSD010000002.1, read on the forward strand.
TTTTGAATATCAAAAGGAAACCACGCTTTGTCTTTTTGGACTTTCGCGTCGTCAAAATTTCGGCCGATAAGGCGCTTTACCGAAGAAATTGTGTTTTTTGGATTAACAACCGACTGACGCTTAGCCAAAAGGCCGACCAATCGTTCATTGGTTTTGCTTAACGAAGCCACTGACGGAGTGGTGCGATTACCTTCGTGATTTTCCAAAATTTTCGGTTCGCCCGCTTCCACTATCGCCATCGCTGAATTTGTTGTTCCTAAATCTATGCCTAATATTTTCATAATAATTAAAGTATTGAATTTTGTGTGTTAGGTGTTAGTAATTTTTTCTAAAACCTAAAACCTAAAATCTAAAACCTATTTAATTACTTTTACTCTTGCTGGTCTCACTAGCTTGCCGTGTAATAAATATCCTCTTTCTACTTCTTCAATAACGGTTCCGCTCGGCTGATCGGAATCTATGCTTACAATCGCTTCCTGCAAAGACGGGTCAAAGGGCTGATGAACGGAAATAATCACTCTTTCCAATCCGTGTTGCTTTAAAATGTCTTCCAATTGCGTCCTGATTAAATAAATTCCATTTTCCGCTTTATTTTCCTTTTCAAGCGCCGCTAAAGCAAGGTCAAAGCTGTCTAAAACCATTATTAAATCCTTAATAATCGCTTCTTGGGAAAATTTCGCGATTATCTCAAAGTGCTTTGCTTCGTCTTTTTTATAATTTATCAAATCCGCTTTCGCTCGTTTCCAACCGTCAAGATATTCATCCTTTTCTTTTTGGCACTTATCTAAAACATTTTCATCCCCCACATAATTATATGTGGGGGATTTATCATTTATATCGCGTTCTTTATCGTTCGGCGTATTATTATTTTTAATATCTTCTGCCATAATTTTTAAATTATATAGCCACTTTTATCCTTGTCAAGCATCTATAACAACTTCTTACGATCGTTGACAAGTGTTATACATCTTTAATTTATAAAATAATTAATATTAATCTGCTAAAATTCCATCATCGTCTATTTCTCCAATTGTTAATAAATGAATATATTGATTTAAATTAAACTTCACAATGCAATTCCAAAAATCTTCATCTAATGGATTTTTGCCGATAAAAACGCTTTTTTGTATCGGTTTATATTCCCAAAATAAAAGTTGAGCTCTTAACCAATCACGATTTTTTCTATTTTTTTCCGGAACATCAAACATAATCATTCTCCATTTTCCATCCCATGGATGTTCAATAAAATCTTCATTTTGTTTTTGTATAATGTTAACAATTTTAAAACCGCTTATTGTTAATTTATAATAATTTTTTTTCTTTATGGAAACTTTCTTAACCAATCCTTTTTTATGAAGACGCCAAAGAATGGTATGCGCGCTTTTTTCATGCAAGTTTTTTAGTTCCTCATAATAGTTCCAAAAATTTTTTAATTTATTCATACGACTATAACTTCTACCAAAACTATGGCCACCTGTTTCCAAAATTTCGGAAAGAGCCACCGCTCCGCGTTCGGCCAGCCCAAAAAGCAAAGCCACTCCGCCGATACTAATATTCACGGGTAATTCTTTAATCCTTTGTTCTAATTTCTTTTTATTCATTTTAATTTCACAATATTATATTGTAATATTAAAATATCATATCTTGTATACATAACACTTGTCAACGATCGTAAGGGTTTGTTATAGATAAATATTTCATTAATTATTATGACTGAATTTAAATCAAATTAAAGTTTGCAATTAAAACTCGCTTAAAATAGAATTAAATTATATGGCAATCAAATTTTACAATTTCCTTTCCCGTAAAAAAGAAGTTTTTAAACCTATTCGTAAAGGAAACGTTAATTTTTACGTTTGCGGACCGACGGTTTACAATCTTGTTCATATCGGCAATTTAAGGACTTATGTTTTTGAAGACGTTTTGCGCCGCGTTTTGAAATTTAACGGCTATAAAGTGAAGCAAATAATGAATATCACGGATGTTGAAGATAAAATCATTAAAAAAGCCGAACAAGAAAAAAAGAATATCTATCAAATTACTCGGCCCTATACGAAACTTTTCTTTGACGACCTTAAAAAATTGAATATTGAAAAAGCCGAGAGATATCCTCTGGCGACAAAACATATTAAAGAAATGGTTGTTTTGATAAAAAAAATGATTTCCAAGGGGTTTGCTTATCAAAGCGAAGATGGTTCAATTTATTTTAATATATCTAAATTCAAAAATTATGGGAAACTTTCCCAGCTTAAAAAACGAGAATTAAAAATGGACGCGCGTGTGAATGCTGATGAATATAATAAAGAACAAGCGCAAGATTTTGTTTTATGGAAATCTAAAAAATCAAACGAACCATTTTGGAAAAGTTCGTTTGGCGACGGCCGGCCGGGTTGGCACATAGAATGTTCAGCGATGAGTATGAAATATTTAGGCAAAACTTTTGACATTCATTGCGGCGCGGTTGATTTGATTTTTCCGCATCATGAAAATGAAATTGCTCAATCCGAATCCGTCACCGGAAAAAAATTCGTCAATTATTGGATAGAGGGAGAACATCTTTTAATTGACGGTCAAAAAATGTCAAAATCGCTTGATAATATTTACCCCTTAGAAGAATTGGAAAAGCGCGGCTTTAATCCCCTCGCCTTTCGCTATCTTATTTTAACGTCGCACTACCGTTCAAAATTAAATTTTACTTGGAGAAGTTTGCAAGCATCGGCAAACGCTTTAAATAATTTATATAATGAAATAACGCGGATTAATGCCGACAAAAAGCCGATTTATGCTGATAAAAAATCTGCATTGATTAGACGAAATCAACATCAATCAGCGCATAAGAAAGAATTTCTATCTATTATTAATGATGACTTAAACACTCCGCAAGCTATTGCTTTAATTTGGCGAATAATTAAAGATAATAAACTATCTAATACCGCGAAAAAACAAATGATTTTAGAATTTGATAAGGTTTTGGGACTTGGGTTTAATCTGTATGCCGGTAGGCAAAGTAAAATCAAACTTGTAAAAATACCGCTTAAAATCAAACAACTAGCCGAAAAACGCGAGAAATTAAGAACTAATAAACAGTTTATCCCCGCCGACCTCTTGCGAAAACAAATTGAAAAGTTAGGATATAACATAAAAGACACACTCAATGGATCTGAAATTACCCCCACA
>CAYOSD010000002.1:12707-20323 GCA_964406565.1 uncultured Candidatus Saccharibacteria bacterium
AAAGTTAGGATATAACATAAAAGACACACTCAATGGATCTGAAATTACCCCCACAAGACATAGAAGCTGAACGTTCCGTTTTAGGAGCCTTGATGCTTGATAAAAACGCCATCATTAAGATAGCGGATTTAATAATAGCCGAAGATTTTTATCAGCCCTCCCATTCAAAAATTTTTAACTCAATTTATGAACTTTTTAACAAAAATGAGCCGATAGATATATTAAGCGTCAGTAATAAATTAAAAAACAAAAAACAATTAAACGATGTCGGCGGTTCAACTTATTTATCGGAACTTATAAGCGGCGTGCCGACAGCGACCCACATTTCCCATTATGCTAAAATTATCCGTGATAAAAAAGTTTTACGCGATTTAATTACGACTTCCAGCGAAATAGCCGAAAAAGTTTTTGGCAGTCAAAAAGATTCCGAACACATACTTGATGAAATTGAACAAAAAATATTTTCCATCGCGCAAAAATCAAGCCTTAAAAATTTCGTTTTATTGAAAGATGAACTTAAAGACGCTTATGAAAGAATTGAAAAATTACATCAAGGCGAAAAAAGATTGCGTGGAGTGACAACGGGTTTCAATGAAATAGATCATTACCTTTCCGGATTGCAAAAATCCGATTTAATAATTTTGGGCGCCAGACCGTCAGTCGGGAAAACCACTTTTGTTCTTGATATTGCTCGTAATGCCGCTGCCGCTGGTCACGCCACGGCAATATTCTCCCTTGAAATGTCCCGCGAACAAGTAGTGGACAGGCTTATTGCCGCCGAAGCCAGAGTCCCCCTTTGGAGATTGCGCACCGGTCGCCTTACCGATGAGATAGAATTTCAAATGATTCAGGAGGCCTTGGATAAATTATCCCAACTGCAAATTTTTATTGATGATACGCCGTCGCCAAACATTCTTCAATTAAGGTCTATGGCAAGGCGGTTACAAGTTGAAAATAAAAATCTCGGTCTTATAATAATCGACTACGTCCAATTAGTGCTGCCAAGGACCAATTCGGAAAATATGGTTCAGCAATTCACTGAAATCAGCCACGGATTAAAAGCGCTAGCAAGAGAGCTTAATCTGCCAATTCTGGCGGTTTCCCAGTTAAATCGCGCGGTTGACCAAAGAGAAGTTAAAATCCCACGACTCTCAGATTTACGTGAAACCGGTAGCTGGGAGCAAGATGCAGATGTCGTTATGTTTATTTACCGCAAAGATCGCGACAAGCAAAATCCGACTCTTGAAGAACAAAATATGGCGGAAATTATTATTGCCAAACACAGAAATGGGCCGATTGGATCCGTACAATTAAAGTTTGACCCAGAGAAAGTAAGTTTCAGCCAGCTTGATAAAACTCACTAATGTTCCCTCAACAGATTAAAAATTTTATTGAAAGCTTTTCCGGTCTTCCGGGTATCGGACCGCGCCAAGCAACGCGACTGGCTTTTAAATTAATCAGCGGCGGAAAAAATAAAATAGAAGAACTAGCCAGAGCCGTTTATGAATTGAAAAATTTAAAAATTTGTTCAAATTGTTTTTTTATCCATTCAAGCGTTGATTTCCCCGCGGCAGAGCAAGCACGCTACGGGGCAAGCCTTTGCGAAATTTGCAAAAACCCGAATCGCAGAAGAGACATTATAATGATTGTGGAAAAAGAAACGGACTTGATTTCTCTTGAAAGGCCGAAAAAATTCAACGGCCGTTATCTTATTCTCGGCGAATTGTCTAAAAACGGAATTTTGGAAAGCGGAGGAAAATTGCGTCTTAATAATCTTAAAAATTTTATAAATAAAGAGTTAAATAAACAAGCCGAAGAAATCATAATCGCCACCAACCCTACGACTTACGGAGATTTAAACGCTTTAATTATCGCTAAAGAATTAAACGGTTTGGCTAAAAAAATAACTCGCTTGGGACGCGGGATTCCGACTGGCGGAGAAATAGAATTTGCCGACGAAGAAACTCTCGCTTCGGCATTAGAACGAAGGATTTAGGATTTAGCCTGCCTGCCGGTAGGCATAGGATTTAGGATTTCTGCTTCCGTAAAAGACTGCCGATGACCTTTTTTTTTGCGGTATCGAGTTTTTGAATGATACTTGAAAACGATTTTCTTTTTATCTCTCCCCTGTTTTGAAATTTTAGCTTCAACTTTGGCGCCTTCTACATAAGGCGTTCCAATTTTAATATTTTCGCCGTCAACCACGAGTAAAACCTTATCAAAAACAATACTGTCGCCGGCTTCGGCTTCCAGTTTTTCCACTTTTAATTTTTGCCCTTGAGCAACCTTATATTGTTTTCCACCTGTTTTTATAATTAAAAATTTCATCCCTCACCCTTCAAGAATTTTATCTCTTACTATTTTTGAAATAATAAGAGATATTAACTATTGAATTATATTAATTTCTATTTATATCCCGTCCTTCAATATCAATTTAAAAAATTATTCTTAAAGGGTGAGGGATTTTTTATTTTAATTAATTGAAATAATAACACCCATTGATATTAAAATCAAGATTGTTATCCACAAACTTCCAAAACTGAATATATATGAAAGAAAACGTTGGCGATGGTAAAGAAAATCCGCCAGAAAAAAATTTATTAAAATCATAACAAAGGCGGAAAATAAAATACCGAAAATTTCCATTTTACCGCCGAAAAAATCAATTCCTTGATAAACGTCAAAATGAATAATTAAAGGAGAAGAAATATCGGCTAATTTTACAAAAGACACCAGAGACAAAAAAAATAAAATCAAAAAACTCAAAATAAAAACGACTCTCAGGTATTTATCTTTTAAAACATTAAAAAAAATCATATGCCCTCATGAGGAATGCGTCCCTGGGTTCTAGATGTGCTCCCCCGCCTACGGCGGGGTGCGCTCATAGAACCCTTCGATTCCTCAAATTTGATTATTGCGTTCGCTTTACTCACTTGTGCCCTCATGAGGAATCGAACCTCAATTTTCAGATCCGCAATCTAATGTCCTATCCGTTGAACGATGAGGGCGGTTAAAATCCTATTAATTCAGAAAGCGAATCAACTAAAGATTTAGAAATTTCTTCCTGTGGCGCGAATTCCAAAAGAAAATCCTTGATTTTTGATTCATCTTTTGAATAAATATTAATTTTCAAATACGGCGTCATTTTTGACTGGAATCTAAGCACTAATTTTTTATATTCCGGTTCTTTGTCATCTTCATAAATTTCCGAATGAATGTCAAAACCCTCAATGCTTTCTATGGGATAAAATTTTTTATTTTTATTATTCGGTAATCCGATAAATATCCCTTTTTCGTTCATTTTAACCTCCCAAATAGGCGGAAAACGATTGGTTAAATAATTTACCGCGAAAAAAGCAATTGCCACAAAAATAGCGAATAAAAAATTTTCTTGCCAAATTGCGAAGGCAAATAAAATAATCGCGGCAATCAAGCTTATCCAGTACCAAGAAACGTCTTTGGGTTGGTATTCGTATTCCGGAATTTGCCAAACTATTCCCTCGGATTTTTCTCGCTCTTTTCCGTTTTCGCGCTTTTTCTCGGAATATTTTACGGGTTTTTTATTTCTTAAATCAATTATTGACATATTAAAAATGTTTTTTCAAAAATGCTCGACCAGAACCTGATTTTAAATATTTTTCAAATTCAAACGCTTTATATTTATCACTAAACACAATATGTGTGATAAGTTTAACGGGGCGACGATTTTCAGTTGCTAAAACATAACCATTATTATGTCTTTCTAATCTTTCTTCCAAATTTTCCGTACAACCAGTATATAATTTTCCATCAAAACATTTTAAAATATAAACTGTGCACATAATTTACTCATCCCGCCGTCGCAGACTTCTTGCGGACTGCGTTCGCCGAAGTCCGCTATGGCGGGCAAAATCTCTCCTTCGCAACGATCTACTGGCGGACGTTGTCCGCCGTAGCTCGCCGCTTCGGCGAGCGAAGGCGGAGGCGGAAGGATTCGAACCTTCGAGAGGATTGCTCCTCTAACATCTTAGCAGGATGCTCCTTTCAACCACTCAGGCACGCCTCCTTAATTTATGTATTATGTATTAAGAATAATGAATAATGAATCAATAATCAATCCTTTTTTGAAATTTCTTGTATTTATCGTGATTTTTTGCTATCCTTCTTTGGTATTATATGAATAAAATAGAAAATAATAATTTGATACATCGTCCGCCAATTGTGGTGGTGATGGGACATGTTGACCACGGCAAAACCAGCTTGCTTGATTTTATACGCCGAACAAACGTCATCGCCAAAGAAGCCGGTGGCATCACTCAATCAATAGGAGCGTATGAAATTGAACACAATGGTAAAAAAATTACTTTTATTGACACACCCGGACATGAGGCATTTTCAAAAATGCGCGGACGCGGAGCAAAAGTGGCGGATTTGGCGATTTTAGTGGTGGCGGCGGAAGATGGCGTAAAACCGCAAACTAAAGAATCAATTAAAATTATTAAAGAAACAAAAACTCCCTTTGTGGTTGCCATTAATAAAATAGATAAGCCGAACGCCGACATTGAAAAAACAAAAAATGATTTAATGACGAACGGGGTTTTACTTGAAGGATATGGGGGCAATATAAGCTGGCAAGCGATTTCAGCCAAGACCGGCCAAGGCGTTAATGAATTACTTGATTTGATTTTACTGGCCGCGGAAATGGAAAATTTAACTTATAATCCCGATAAAAACGCCAGTGGCGTGATTATTGAAGCTAAGGCTGACAGCCGAAGCGGAATTATTGTTTCAGCCATCGTTAAAAACGGCATTTTAAAAACCAACGATAGAATCGCCACTGCCAGCGCTTGCGGAAAAATCAAAAATCTGGAAAATTTTCTCGGCAAAAAAATTGACACTCTCTCCCCTTCCTCGCCGGCAATAATTTTAGGATTTGAAACATTGCCGCAAATCGGCGAAGAATTCACCAGCGGAAATATTGATTTAATGGAAATTCAAACAGAATCGGAAAAACCATCAACGCAATTTATCGCTTCAAATAAAGACAACTTACCGGAATTGAATTTAATTTTGAAGGCCGATGTTTCCGGCTCGCTTGAAACTTTATCCGAAATAATCAAAACGCTTAAAAACGAAAACGTAAAAATCAACGTAATAGATGAATCCATCGGCGAAATAACGGACGGTAACATTAAAAGCGCGTCTTCAAGCAACGCTATTATCACCGGTTTTCGCGTCAAAACGAATAAAATCGCCGAAAATCTGGCAAAAGCGCAAAACGTGAAAATCATTTCTTCGGAAATTATTTACGAATTGATTGAAACGATACAAAAAGAAATAAAATTATTGGAAACTCCCCCGCCGCAGGGAGAATTGGAAATTTTGAAAATTTTCAGCCAAAAAAATAAAAAACAATTGATTGGCGGGAAAGTGATTGCGGGGAAAATTAAAAATAACAACCGATTAAAAATAACGCGCGAAAATAATGAAATCGGCTTCGGCAAAATAACCAGCTTAAAAAAATACAAACAGGAAGTCAATGAAGTTTTACTCAATGAAGAATGCGGACTTGTATTTGAATCCGATATTTCCATTGTCGTCGGCGACCGCTTAATATGGCAGTAAATTTGACAATTAAGTTTTATAAACCTTAAAATTGATTAAATAGCGACCTTTTATATATGGCCAGATGGCGAAGAGGATAAAAGTTGTGTATTATAACTTTTATTCGGCGGTCTGCCCCGCACAAAAATTTTGGCCTCGTAGCCAAGTGGTAAGGCAAGAGTCTGCAAAACTCTTACACGGGAGTTCGATTCTCCCCGAGGCCTCAAAAAGGTGCTGGGCGATTCCGCCCCAGGCCTTGAAATTTAAATATGCCCGGATGCTGGAATTGGTAGACAGCCGACACTTAAAATGTCGTGAGGTTTATCCTCGTGTGGGTTCGAGTCCCACTCTGGGCACAAAATAAAAGTTATATTAAATACGATTTGAAAAAAATCGCCAATGCGCTTGATATTTCAGTTGATGAGCTACTAAAATTATTTTTATGAAAAATAAAAAAGGTTTTATCCAAATACCCCTACTAATTGCAATTATTGCGGGCGTTTTAGTTTTGGGTGGAACAAGCTATATTGGTGTGAAGTGGTATAAAAATTATCAAACTGAAAAAGTAGAGCAACAAAAGGTAGTTCAGGAGAGGGAAAAAGAAGCAGAAGCTCAACGAACCGCGTTACAACAAGCACAACGAGAAATTGAGAAACTGAAAGAAGGCAGTGCCGAGGCGCAAAAAAAGCAAGAAGTTTTAGAGTACAAAGTTCAGAGCGAACAACAAAAGCAAAATCTCTCTATCTCTGCCGCCGAAATAAATCCTTACTTGAGTGGAGTTGTTAGAATCGATTGCGACGATTGGTGGGGTAGTGGCTCATTGTGGAATAGAAGTGATCTTGGATATTCGGTACTCACTAATTATCATGTAGTGAAGGATATTGGGTATGCAGATTTTAAGCGGTGTCTTATTATGCCAGAGGAAAAAGCAAAAGATGAATATGTCGATATTGCTCTAATTAAGTCGTCAAATAAACAACTCTTAGATAGCAAGAAAGATACGGCGATTATTCAATTATCTTCTGCACAAGAAATGTTTCCTGGCGGCGAACAAACAAAACCACTAAACAAACTCAATTATTCTGTTGGATTATTAAAAACTTGCGCAGAAAAAATGCCGATTGGTTCTCCAGTCATGGTAATCGGATTTCCAGCCTTTGCAATGAAAGAAATATCGTATCAGGGCTATACAACAAATCAATATTTTCAGATTTCATCTAACGGAATAATTAGTGGTTACGATGACTCTGTGAACAATCCTTACTGGGGAGAACTTCCTTATCAGAACTATTTCGTATCAGCAAAAATTGATAGTGGTAATTCTGGCGGCATCGCGATCTCGAAAACCACAAGCGGCAATCTTTGCCTTCTGGGTGTACCGACTTGGGTTTCGGTTGGAAATTATGAAACGCAAGGATTAGTTCAGAATATAAATAATATTTTCAGCAAATAATGAATTTTGCAATAAAGATCTTAGCAAAAATTTGGAAAGTAATAACTCTAATTTTTAAAAGAATAAAAGCCTCGATAATTTTTGTTTGTAGAAGAATTTGGCAAATCAGAAAAGCTTTTTATATCATTCCCATTGCTTTACTTATAAGTATTTCGCAAAATATAAGTTCTCGTTCGCAACTTGAGTTTTCATTTTCAGGGAAGGCGGGCGGACAAGTTATAGAAAATGGCCAATTATATTATCAATTCAGACATGGTGGTCTCATGAAAAATAAAAGTAAGGAGAAAAATACTATCACCAGTATTAATTTAGTTGTTTGGGCAGACAACAAGGAAGAAAGTACCTTGAGAGACGGTATCGGTCCTAGTTGGATGGTAGACAATAAGACGGGCGAAAAAATTAAACTTCCCTTGGTCGTAGAGGGGAGAGAAGCAGTTGATGTTGATATTTTTAATAAGCTTTTTGTACAAGGAACCGAAGACGAGAAGTTATTGTCAGCGCGTCAACCAATTGCACCCGGCTCTCCTATCACGCTACCAAAATACGACTACCAACTTACATTTACTGATATTAATGGCAA
>CAYOSD010000002.1:20333-20623 GCA_964406565.1 uncultured Candidatus Saccharibacteria bacterium
AGCTGATAAATAGGGATGTTGTGGATATGAACTGGACATTGAGTAATTACTGTGGAGAAATACACTACAAATTTTGGCCGTGTTTAATACAAAAATCAAAAATACTTGATAGTAAAATAATGTTTAGGATAAAAAACATCTTTCATTGGTTTGGTATGGAAAGTATAGGAGATTCACTTTATGGGCTTGGAACCAATTTCGAAAGATGATTTTTGCGGCGAAAAAACTTTGGCTTCCCGCGAGGGCGTGGCGGAAGAGGGGTCGGGGGGGGATTCCGCCGCGCCCGAGCG
>CAYOSD010000003.1:0-2524 GCA_964406565.1 uncultured Candidatus Saccharibacteria bacterium
TACAATAAAACCAAGCGCCGCCCTATGATTTTGCCGGTATTGATTGAGGTTTAAGTTTTATATTCAAGCTATTGACAAATAGTATATAATGTATTCTATGGTTTTTTAATCTTACTTAATTCTTTTTAATTTGATAAATCTTATACAGCGCATCTTCATTATCATCGTAATAATCAGACACCAAGGCTTCCTCAAGCAATTTTACGCCCATTCGTTCTAATTCATTATGATGGCGTTCAAAAAATTTTTGAGAAGTTTCCCGCAAATGCATATCTAACAAAATTGGCTTATTTTCCTTTTTGGCTTTTTCTTTGAGTTTGGCAATTAAGCTTTTCAGCATTTCCCAGCCAATTTGCTGGCCTTGAGATTCAGACAAAAGCGCGATATCTTCAAGATAAATACTTGGATCGCCTTCGTCGGTTTCATCTTCCACGGCAATGAGATAGCCAATGGCTTCTGGTGTTTTATTTTTCGGTCTTTTGCCGGAAACGATAATTGAATATTCCAAGCCATTGCTGCTTTTAATATCCTCTATCATCGCTTGCCCTAATATCAAATCAGGGTCCTCTTTGGCGTATATTTTCTTTTCCAATGCTTTAATTTTATTAAAATCTTTTTCAGATAAATTTTTAATAGCTAAATTTTCAAAATTAACTTTAGCGATTTTTTCCGCTCTTTTTCTTATTTTTTCAATGGTCTTCTTCCCTTCCCAAAGAAGTTTAACTGATTTGTCTTCCGCTTCCAAAAAATATCCGTCTGAACGATTATATCCACCTGTTTTTTCATATTTGTTTCCATCATCTTTCATCTTTGCCAATTCTCCGGCAGTAGGCAAATCATTATTCGCTTTGCCTAAAACAATTTTCTTGACTCCGATTACTTTGGCGTAATCTTTGAGATAATCAAATAATTCTTTTGTCAGTTGCTCTGGATAGTTTGCGCTATATTGCGTATTAGATTCAATATTATCCACTACTAAAGCCGTTTCGCCTGCTTCGTTTTTGCCAATCCAGCACCAAGCCGCGGTTATTGGTTGATTTTTAGTTTCATCCCAGATATTCACAATCTGAACGCCTAAATCCGTGTTGTAATCAGCAATGGTTGATTCCGCGCCCATATGTTCGCTGTCAATCCGAATACAGCAATCAGAATAATTGCCTTGATAAAGGTCAATATCCGGGTTTCTTGCCCAGACAAACACGCTCATTGGCTGGTTTTCCATTTTTTCTTTGTCCCTGTCGCTTTTTTCGGAAAAAAGATTGGCTAAATCTTGGCGGTCAGTGTTCCAATGGTCAAATTGTTCGGCCAATCGTGTATCAATTTCCTGAATTAAAGCGTCGGTTCTATCTTGAGTAAGGCAGGGAGAAATCATATTAGGCAGATTAGTTTTGAAATCCTCAATTCTTATCTCCATAATGCCGAATTTGCTTCGCAATTCTTCTTTGGCTTTATTGATTTTTTCTTTTAACTCCATAATCATTTTTCCAGACGGAGTTTTGTCGGAAACTTTTTTTGTTAATTCATTTTCCGTTATAATCAATCTTTCCTGCGCTCCAAAGACATCGTTTTTAAGTTGCTGAAAAGCGGAAATATCGCCGAGTAGTTTATCCCACAAGGCTACGGTTTTAATATTTTCCAGTTTATTTTTTAACGATTCAATGCCTTTTTCAATTCCTTTGACTTTATTTCCATTGCCTTGAGTTTTGGCTTTTTCCAGCTCAATCTGCATTTGGCTGATTTTATCTTCTATTTCTTTTGTATCTTCCAGGGGTATTCTAAATTCAGAAAGTTCCGGGCGATATTGTTTCAAAACTTCTTTTAAGGCATGGCTATAGTTACCAATGGTTTCTTTGATTCTGTTAATTGGCATTTGAATTGTTTCTGAAAAAGCCAAATGACCGCCGCCTGATTCCAGATTAAAATAACGCGTTTCTGAATAATTAAGCCACTCCTTAATGTCTATGCCTTGTTTCTCCAATTCCTTTAATATCTCTGGGTTATTTTTGTATGTTTTCAATCTTTCCTGCATTAGTTGGCGGAATTCCAAGGATTCCGGTTCAATATCGGGATTATTCGCCAAAATTTCTTTTTTGATGCCAAAAAGCGTTTCAATGTTTTGTTTTGATAAATTATCAAACTGAGGAAACTTAATTAGCAGTTTTGAACCAAAACGAGGATTTTCCATAACCGCGCCAAGAAGAAAGGGGTTTTCTTGGATTTCTTGGATAAATGCGTCGGGATTGTCTTTAAATTGAATAAGTCCCATAACAATATCTTCGGATTTCAAAGCTTGGTTATAAAAGTTAGGAGAAATCTCGCGGATTTTATTCAATAAATTTTGCAGCTCTGGAATTTGATTAATAATTTCTTGTAGAGTAATGATAACAGCGAATTCATTTTTGATTTGGATGGCGCTGTCAATATAACCTTTTGACAGTCTGTTAATCATTCCTTGTTTGGCGGCTTGCTGGATTTCAGGAGAAGAAATTAATTCTTCCGGCAGATTGAATTTATCTTTGATTTG
>CAYOSD010000003.1:2624-10307 GCA_964406565.1 uncultured Candidatus Saccharibacteria bacterium
GGATTTCAGGAGAAGAAATTAATTCTTCCGGCAGATTGAATTTATCTTTGATTTGAATGGCTTTGTCAATATAACCTTTTGACAGTCTGTTAATCATTCCTTGTTTGGCGGCTTGCTGGATTTCAGGAGAAGAAATTAATTCTTCCGGCAGATTGAATTTATCTTTGATTTGGATGGCGCTGTAAATATAACCTTTTGACAGTCTGTCAATCATTCCTTGTTTGGCTGTTTTTTGTTCCGTCGTTAAAATGATTTCTTTAGTTTTTTCTTTTTCAACTAGTTTTTCCGCCCCCGCGTAATCTTTTGCTTTTCCGCTTTCAATTTTCTCCTGCATCCCCGCGGCTTCTTCTTGCGCTTTTTTTAAATTGTATAAATTTTTTTCCAGCATAAATTTATTATAATTTAAATAAAATAGAATTGCGACTGCTTGTATAACCGCGCCCTATTCTGGACTCTTGAAGGATTTTAGGTAATATTATTGACCTTTGTCCAGGTTTATATAACATTTAATAAAGTTTCGTCATGGGATTGAATTTTTTTAAACCAAACTCCCTTGGTTTTTGAGTTTTTCTCTTTCTTCGTCGGTGAAGATTTTTATTTCTCCGTATTCGCCGTCATAACCGGGACGAATTTTGACTTTGCCTTCGCGGACTCTTTTTATGCTTTCGGCAACTCGCGGGTCGGCAACGGATTTCAATTCACTTTCGCTTATTTCCATCAGAATTTTTAATTCATTGCCGAAAGTTTTTATTAATTTCTCGTATTCTTTTTTGACTTGCTTCGTGTTTTCACCGACGTCAAACGCTTCGGCGATTATTTCTCCCAGCGGAATAAGATTGCGATAGGGGACGAAATCTTTGCCGATTTCCCTGTCTGCCAGCTCGTCAACGCGATTCATTACGCCGATGGTCAATTTTTCGCCGCATTTCGGGCAGATGTTTTTAAGTTTTTTAGTTTTTTCTGGTGATAAACATATTTCGCAGGCGCGATGGCCGTCATAATGGTATTTTCCTTCTTCGGGAAAAAATTCTATTGTTGACACAAATCGCGGCCCGCCGCTTTTTATAACATTTATAATTCCATTATATGACAATTCGGTGTTAAAAATATTCGCTTCCCGTCCGATTTTTCGCAAACTGTGAGAATCGGAATTGGAAATCAAGGCGATATTATCCAGTTTTGAGAGTCGTCGGTTCATTGCCGGGTCAGAATTTCCACACCAAACTGGAATGCCATTGCGTCTGATATAAACTACATGATTAGGAATCGTGACGCAATAAACTTTATTATTAAAATCAACCCATGATTCGGTATATTTATATTTTTTAATTATCGAAGGTAAAATGGTATGAAGATTTTTTCTTATAAAATAAATTATCCAAGAGTCAGCGCTTTGTCTATAACCCATAGCCTTAGCTTTTGGTAATGACAAAATCGGAGTTCCTTTTTTATACCCTAATTTATAATAAGCGGACATGCCAAGCCTTAAAGCTAAATCCTGAAGATCATCTCTTAATTTTATTGAAATTGTTGTTGCCGAAAGACCCTTTTTATTTCTTCCATACCTATGGCCATCACCTTTTATATAATACTCAAAAAATATTTCAAGAAGTTCTTTCGATAAAGATTTAATTTCTAAAGGAATAAATTTATCCGAAGATTTGCCGAATTGTTTTAAATAATTAAATAATTGATAATTTCTTACGCGAACAATATTATTTATTTTTTTATCCCAATAAACAGTGTAGCCAAAATTTTCAAGAATTTCTTTCATTTCTGAAAGAAGTTCATCGTTTTTATTCGCTATACAAACATTATAATCTCCATTTTTTCCTTCAGTAGTCCAACCCTCCGCTATCCAAAATCCAAAAAATTTCAACCACGGTTTTATAGGGAGTTTTTTCTCTTTTTTAATACGGAGACCAGAATAATATCTACTCCCATGTTTTATATTAACAGCTGGCAAAGTAAAATATTTTGACTTTTTGCCAATCCAATTTCCATCTTTCTTAAAACGTTTTGATTTGCCAAATGATTCTTCAGCTGTTTTTAAAGAAAATTCTGGTAATTTACGGAAATCACAACCACTAACTAAAAGATTGTGATTTGGAGTAACTAATAAATCAACTCTTTTTGTTTTTAATCGATACATTTTCCCTTTATAGGAATAATTATGTATTTTTGTTGGTTTTTGAAATTCAATTTTCCCTGTTTTTGAATTTAATGTGCAAACTTTATCCTTATAGCTGACTTCTGTAAATTTTTTCCACCCATTCTCCGTTAAAAGTTCTGTTTTTTTATCATAGCAAGATAAACCGGTTTCAATGGCGAAAATTTTATCGGTGTATTTGCCAAAACATTCTTCAATGGAATCAAAGCCGGACATTGAGCCGAAGATGGAAAACCAAGGGGTCCAGGCGTGAGCGGGAATAATCACAGCCTCAAGATTGATGTTAAAAACAATTTCCGCCAATTTTTCGCTGTCCAATCCGATAATCGGCCTGCCGTCAGAATTCAAATTACAGCCCATTTTAATAAGTTCGTTTCTTAAATTTTCCGCGGATTCCATTGAAGGTATAAAAATTAAATTATGTATTCTTCTCACTTTGCCTTCCTTGGAGTAAATGCTGGAAATTTCCACCGTTAAAATAAATCGCGTTTCACTGAAAGTTCCTTTTAAAGTTTCCCGCTTATATTCTTTTTTTAATTTAAAAAGTCCGGGCTCGGCCGGTTCAAGCTTTGTTTTAATTTCATTAAACCATTGCGGATGGGTGAAGTCGCCGGTTCCCATCACTAAAATTCCTTTGTCATCCGCAAAAGAGTCAATGTTTTCCAAAATCATTTCTTTGCTGGTGGCGCGGCTGTATTTGGAATGAATGTGAAAATCGGCAATAAAGCGCATAAATTTTTAATTATCAATTATTAATTTTCAATGAATTTTCAATGAATTAATTTACAAATGCGTTTGAAAATTGAAAAATTGAATCATTTGATGAAAATTGAAAATTAGAAATTGAAAATTGAATTATATTATGTTTAAATATTATACAGGGGCTTGAATTATTTTTATAGGTGTGTATTATATTATAGATTTGAAATATAAAATAATGCTACGGAATACAGATAAATTACGGATATACAGATACGAAATGTTTAATCCGTATATCTATATAAATCCGTAATCAGTAGCTGATTTATGGAAAAAGACAATAAAAAATACGAAATCGGGTTTTTGGCCAAAGAAGAAGGATTTAAAGACAAGCTTATTAAGTTGGTCGGGGATTTCGGCGGCGAGGTTATTGATAACGGCGGTTTGTCAAGAATAAAATTGGCTTATCCGATTAAAAAGGAAACTTCGGCTTTTTTCGGTTATTTTTATTTTTCAATCCAACCGGAGGCGATTAAAAAAATAAGCGGAAATTTAAAATTGAATTCTGAAATTTTACGGCATATAATTATTTCAACGCCGGTTATTCAGCAAGCCATTCAATCTGTTTCCAGGAAGCCGAGGCGCGCTTTTTCATCCGAGATTCCGGTGGCAACAATGACGTCAGCAACACCGAGAAAGCCGAAACCTCAGCCGATTTTAAGCAATGAAGCGCTGGAGAAAAAATTAGAGGAAATATTAAAATGAATTTAAACAAAGTTTTCATAATCGGCAATTTAACCAGAGACCCGGAGTTGCGGTCTCTTCCTTCCGGCGCGGCGGTTGTAAATTTTAGCATTGCCACTAATAGAGTTTGGAAAGACCAGCAAGGACAAAAACAGGAACAAGTTGAATTTCATAATATTGTTTCTTTTGGAAGACAGGCTGAACTTATTAATCAGTATTTAAAAAAGGGCAGTATGGTTCTTATTGAGGGACGTTTACAAACTCGTAATTGGGAAAAAGACGGAGTAAAACATTATCGGACGGAAATTGTCGCCGAAAGCGTCCAATTCGGACCAAAATCAAGCGGAGGGGGATTTAAACAAAATTCCAACAGCGCGCCGATAAAAGAAGAGGTTAAGGAAGAATTACCGGAAATCAATATTGATGAGGGAGATATAAAGGCGGAAGATTTACCATTTTAATCCCTCACCCTTCAAAGATAGTTCAAAGATAGTGAATATTATTTTTTGAAGATGTGACGGATAAATGATACATATAATAAATTAAAATTAACTTCAATATAATTTATAAATTTCTTATGAAATTTATAAATAAATTTTTGAAGGGTGAGGGATGCAGTGTTTCTTTTGTTCACAAAACTTAAAATCAATCAATTATAAAGAGACCGAACTTTTGAAGCGGTTTATTTCCAATCAGGGTAAAATTATTGACCCGAAGTGGACCGGCGTTTGCGCGAAACACCAGAGAATGGTGGCAATAGCTATTAAAAGGGCAAGAGTTATGGGATTGTTGTCTTTTATTGGTAAATAAGCTTAAAAGCTGATAAGCTTATAAGTTATGGACTTATATCTTTTTAATATTATTCACGGCTTAGTCGGGAAATGGAAAATTTTTGATTGGTTGGGAATTTTTTTGGCGGATTATCTTGGATATTTTCTTATCTTGGCTGTTTTGATTTTAATATTAAAACAAACCGGCTGGCAAAGAAAAATTTATTTTTTTTCTCTTATTTCTCTTTCGTTGATTTTATCAAGAGGGATTATTGCCGAAGTGATTAAATTTTTTGTCGCTCGGCCGCGTCCGTTTTCCGTTTTAAACATTCAGCCGCTTATTGACGCCAATGGCGTTAACGCTTCAATGCCGTCCGGACATATGGCTTTTTATTTCGCTTTAGCAATAGCAGTTTTTTTTCTTAATAAAAAAATGGGCTTGTATTTCGGGGGCGCGGCAATTTTAATGGGAGTCGCGAGAATATTCGCCGGTATTCATTGGCCAATGGATATTTTAGTTGGCGCCATTATCGGAATTACCAGCGCTTTCTTGGTTAAATACATTATTTCCGCTTATAACATTTTAGTCACAAAACAACTATAAATTCGTTTTAATATGCAGAACGATAAAATTGACAAAGAAGCGATTATAAGTTCGGTAATTAAAGCGAAGCAAGGAGACAAAAAAGCTTTTAGTTTTATTTATTCCGAATTTTTTAATCCGATATTTCGTTTTATTTATTTTCGCATCGGCTCCAAAGCGGAAGCGGAAGATTTAGCGCAAACTGTTTTTCTTAAAATTTGGTTGGCTTTGCCCGGTTTTGAGGTTCACCCCCACACCACAACTTCGTTTGGTGTGGGGGTAAAAGAAAAGGGGCAATTTCTGTCGTGGTGCTTCACGGTTGCCAGAAATTCGGTCATTGATTTTTATAAAAAGAAAAAAGAAATTTTATTGGACAATTTGGATAATGTTAAGTTGCATCAAATTTCTATTCAAGGCGGAAAAGACAGCTTAACTCAATCCATTGACGACAAAATTCTTGGAGAACGAATGCGAAGGGCAATCGCTTTATTGAGCGGCGACCAGCAGGAAGTAATTATTTTTAAATATATCAACGGCTTGACGAATAAAGAAATTGCTTCGTTATTGGATAAAAACGAAGACAATATCAGGCAAATCCAATTTAGGGCGATTAAAGAATTAAAAAGAATAATGAATTATGAATAATGACGAACAATTTGAAAATTTATTAAGCAAGATTTTGGCCGAAGAAAAAAACAAGGCGATGCTGGATGAAAAATTACTGATGAATTTTTTGTCTGCGATTGATGCGAAAGTCACAACCTCCGAAGAAAATCGTTTAATATTCAGAGACGATAAAACCAAATCCCCCACATATACATATGTGGGGGATAAATCCCCCACATATACATATGTGGGGGATAAAGGTCGCGTTTCTGTTAATAATGACCAAATACATAATTTTATGGCTATAAATTGGAAATTAGTTTTCGGTGTGATTATTTTGGCGCTTATTGTATCAGTGAGCTATTATCAATTCATATTAAAAGCTCCTTCTGAGATCGCTAAAGCTCCGACAGAAGTGAATATTGTTCCGGCGACGGGCGATGTTGATGATGCTGTTCTTGCTTTATTGAATGACGCCGATGCCGAAGCGGCCATTCTTGCCAATATAGAGAATGATGCTAATTTGATTATCGCGGATAGCCAGGCAATTGATGATTTTGGTCAATCTTACAATGAAGAATTTTAAAAATATTTCAGTTTCCATACTTGGAATCGCAATGATTATGGGTTTAATAATCCCTTCATCCGGTTCGGCGCAAATAAGACCGCAAATTAAAGAAAGGGTTAAACAAATCGCGACTTCAACAAAAGGCGATTTATCTGTTAAGGCAGAGGCGGCATTTTGCAACCGTTTTTTGAAAACAACCGGAAAGATTGACCAGAAAGTCAAAGAGCGCGAATCAAAGCTTGAAACAAAAAGAACGGAAAGATTGAATGTTTTGACAAACCGCAAAAATGAGCGCAACGTTAAATTAAGTGAAAATCGCATGAAGCGAGATATTAATTTTTCCGAGCATTTTGCTAAATTGGAAGCGCGAGCGCAAAATGACGCGCAAAAACAGGCGGTAGCGATATTTAAAACGGCTATGGAAAGCGCGCTGAATGCTCGCCGGACAGCTGTTGACGCGGCGATTAAAACTTTCCGCGATGGCGTTCAAGGCGCGGTAGATTCCAGAAAAGCGGGCGTTGACGTGGCGATTACGTCTTTTAAATCTGCCGAACAAGCGGCTATTGAAAAAGCGAAAACCGATTGCGTCGCTGAAGTTGCTCCGAAAGATATTAAACAAACGCTTCAAGCAAGTTTGAAAATGGTAAGAGAAAATCTTGTGAAAGCCAGACAGGAAATAGACAAAAAACAGGATGTGATGAAACCGCTTATTGAAACCAAGAAGCAGGCAATGGAAAAAGCGCAAGCTGATTTCAAAGCTGCGGTGGAAAAAGCAAAGAATGATTTGAAAGCCGCGTTAGGACAACAAGCAGCGACCAGCACGAATCAAGCCACGACCAGCGCGCAATAAAAAGCAATAAAAATCGCCTTTGAACGGGCGGTTTTTATTTTGATTTGATTTTTGGAAATTTTGTATTATTATATTATTACGAAATACGAATAAATACTAAAATAAAAAGGTCGAAAAATCATAAATCATAAATCTTGAATCATAAATTAAAAATCATGTTTTATTTAAATCCAACAAATATCATTTTAACAATTTTAGTCGTTGTAGTTTTGTGGCTGGTTTTTACTTATAATGGATTGATTCGCCGCCGATATCGCGTGAAAGAAGCGTGGTCTGATATAGATGTTCAATTAAAGCGGAGATACGATTTGATTCCCAATTTGGTGGAAACTGTAAAAGGATATGCGGCTCATGAAAAAGACGCATTTGAAAAAGTGACGCAAGCTCGGGCAACGGCATTGGGAGCGCAAACGGTCCATGATAAAGAAGCGGCGGAAAATGTTTTAACTTCAGCATTGAAATCAATTTTCGCGATTGCCGAAGCTTATCCTCAATTGCGCGCGGTGGAAAGTTTTGTGAAATTGCAAGATGAATTGTCTGACACGGAAAATAAAATTCAGGCGGCTCGTAGATTTTACAACGGCAATGTGATGGAATTCAACACTAAAACAGAAACTTTTCCAACCAATTTAATCGCCGGAATTTTCGGTTTTAAAAAAGAAGAATTTTTCCAGCTTCAACAGGAAGAAGCCA
>CAYOSD010000003.1:10407-14442 GCA_964406565.1 uncultured Candidatus Saccharibacteria bacterium
AATTATTTACAAAAACAAAAAGGGAGGCGCCGAAAGACGAAGAGGCAATAAACGCGCAACTTTTAATTCGCGCGGGTTTTATTGACAAGACAATGGCAGGGGTTTATACCTATCTGCCTCTCGGATTGCGCACGCTTAAAAAAATAGAAAACATCATTCGTGAAGAAATGAATAAAGCTGGCGGACAAGAAATTTTGATGCCTGCGCTACAACCCAAAGAAAACTGGATAAAAACAGGCAGATGGGATTCCATGGATGACCTTTATAAAGTTAAAGATACAAGTGGAAGAGAATTCGCCATAGGCCCAACGCACGAAGAGGTGATTTTTCCTTTGCTCAAAAATACTATTTTTTCTTATAAAGATTTGCCTGTTTATATTTATCAAATTCAAAATAAATTCAGAATGGAATTAAGGGCAAAATCTGGGCTATTGCGCGGAAGAGAATTTTTAATGAAGGATTTTTATTCTTTTCATACCAATGAAAAAGATAGAGATGAATATTATGATTTTATGACGAAAGTTTATAAAAATGTTTTTGATAAACTAGGTATCGGAGATAAAACACACTATACACTTGCTTCCGGTAGCACTTTTTCAAAATATTCCCATGAATTTCAAACTGTCACCGAGGCGGGCGAGGATACAATACATATTTGCAATAAATGTAAAATAGCTATAAACAACGAGATTATAAAAGAAAATAAAACTTGTCCGAAGTGCGGAGAATTAAATTTTAGCCAAAAAAGAGCTATAGAAGTAGGAAATATTTTTAAATTAAAAACAAAATTTGCCGAGGATTTTGGACTTAAATTTAAAGACAAAGACGGCGCTGAGAAATTTGTAATAACTGGTTGTTATGGCATCGGTCTTGGCCGGTTAATGGGCGCTATTGTTGAAACTAGTTACGATAACAAAGGCATTATTTGGCCGGAATCAGTGGCGCCGTATCAAGTACACCTTATAGAAATCTCAAATCTCAAATCTAAAATCTCAAATTTTGCTAAAAAAATTTATAATTCTTTACAAGAAGCTGGAGTTGAAGTATTGTATGACGACAGAGAAGACGCGACAGCAGGCGAGAAATTTAAAGACGCGGATTTAATGGGAATTCCGTATCGGCTCGTGATAAGCGAAAAAACCGGCGATAAAATTGAAATTAAGAAAAGAAACGAAGAAAAAACAAAATTAGTGAGTGAAAAAGAATTAAATGAATTTTTTTAATTATTTTATAAAAGATATCGGTATTGATTTGGGCACGGCTAATACTTTGGTTTATGTTAAGGGCGAAGGGATTGTTATAAACGAGCCTTCAATCGCCGCGGTTAATAATAAAACCAGCCAAGTTTTGGCAATCGGAGAAGAAGCGAAAAAAATGCTTGGCCGCGCGCCTTCTCATATTTCCGTGATTAAACCTTTGGTGGGAGGCGTTATTTCTGATTTTGAAATGGCGCAAGAAATGATCCGTCATTATTTTAAAAAAATTGGCAATAATCGTTTTTTCAGTTATTACAGGGTTGTTATCGGCATACCGCCCAATTTGACGGAAGTGGAAAGAAAATCGGTTGAAGATGCCGTGATTTTAGCCGGCGCCAGCAAAGTTTTTTTAATTGAAGAACCCGTAGCCGCGGCGATTGGAGCGCGATTGCCCATAAACGAACCGGTTTCAACGATGATTATTGATATTGGCGGAGGCACGACTGACATTGCTATTATTTCAATGGCCGGCGCGGTGACGGCGAAAAGCTTAAAAATTGCCGGTGATAAATTAAATAACGATATTATTAATTTTGTGAGAGAAGAATTTAAATTATTAATCGGCGAGCCGACAGCCGAGGATTTGAAAATATCAATTGGTTCAGCCGTTTCTATTGATGAAAAATTGGAAATGGCGATTAGGGGGCGCGATGTTTCAAACGGTTTACCGAAAGAAGTAATCGTTAAAAATCACCATATTAGGTCTGCCATTCATCATTCATTGGCTTTAATTATTGAAGCAATAAAAGAAGCGATTGAAAAAACTCCGCCGGAGCTTGTCGGCGATATTTTAAAAAGAGGAATTTATGTTTGTGGCGGCGGGAGTTTGCTTAAGGGCATAGATCGTTTAATTGAAGAAGAAATCGGCGTTAAGACCATAACTGTTGACGACCCCCTTACTTGCGTGGCGCGAGGAGCTGGCATTGCGGCGGAAAATCTGGAAGCGCACATTCAACTTTTTAATTCTCCCTTAAAGCCATTTGATATAAAGGGCTTTCTATGATCTAGAAAACCTTTACCGAGCACTCAACGCTTTGAGTGCTCGGTGCTCATAATTGTAGTGACTAAGCACACAATTATGATATATAATAGATAGGCAGAAATATAAATTTTGTGTGCTCAGTCAACAATTATGGCAGATTTTTTTTTAGAAGAAGCAGTGCTCGATGATTTAGCAAAAGGACTGGACCTTGTGGAAATGCCGCTTTTGGGGAAAATTTTTAAGATTATAGGTTTTATAGTTGTTATTATTGCGACCGTAGTTTTTTTACGCGTTTCTTTTTTGGGGATTTGGAAAGGAGATTTTTATAAAAAACGGGCCTTAACGAATGCCGGACAAATAATTTCCTTGGCGGCCGAAAGAGGAATAATTTTTGACCGTTTCGGCGAGCCACTGGTGAAAAACAATTCGACATATAAAGTTGATTTAAAACTTGTTGAATTGATGAAACCCGGAATTCGCGGAAAAATTTTCAAAGAGTTTCATAAAATTTTGGGAATTGAAATCGCGGATATGGAAAAAATGGTTCAATCGATTGATTTGGAAAAGCAGGATTTTATAACATTGCCGGTTGCTCTTGGAAAAGAACAGGCGGAACAGATTAAAAGTCTTAATTTGAGACCGATTGTCGTTAAAGAAGAATTTAAAAGAGAATATTTTGAGTCTCGGATTTTTTCCCACATATTGGGATATGTCGGAGCGGTTGACGATAATAATATTAAAAATAATTCAACGTTTGATTTGAACGATGTTGTCGGAAAAAGTGGTTTGGAAGGATATTATGACAAGGAATTGCGCGGCATTGAAGGCGAGATGATTTATTATCGCAATGCCAAAGGTGAAATAATTGACAGCAAATTTTTAATGGCGTCATCCCCGGGATTAGATATTAAAACCGCCGTTGACAAAGATCTTCAGATTTATTTTTATAATCGTCTTAAGGAAAAAATAGACAATATTGGCGCCGATGCTGGAGTCGGCATTGCTTTAAATCCGAAAACTGGCGAAGTATTGGCGCTAGTGAGTATTCCGAGTTTTGACGCGAATGAAATCACCAAAAACGACCTTAATAATCCGGATATGCCCTTTTTAAACAGGGCGATTTCCGGAGTTTACGCTCCCGGCTCGATAATCAAACCACTTGTGGCAATAGCGGCATTAAAAGAAGGCGTTATTAATCCCAAAACGGAAATTTACTCGCGGGGCTACATAGAAATTCCTAATCCTTATTTTCCCGATAAGCCAAGCCGTTTTGTCGATTGGAAACCGCACGGCTGGGTAAATTTATATTCTGCTATTGCCAGGTCTTCAAACGTTTATTTTTACGCACTTGGCGGCGGTTTGCCTCGTAGCGAAGCGGAGCTTCTGCTTCGGGGCTTGCCTGATAATAAAATTAGCGGGTTAGGCATTTCAAAATTAAGGGAATATTGGAAAAAATTCGGTTTTGAAGAAAAAACCGGAATTGATTTATTGGCGGAAACGAACGGATTTTTGCCAGATGTTGAAAAGAAGGAAAAAAACACCGGCGAACCATGGCGGCTGGGAGATACTTATAATATAAGCATCGGTCAGGGCGATTTGCTGATTACGCCGCTTAGTCTTTTGAATTATATCGCCGCTATTGCCGATAACGGCGAATTTCATAAGCCGTTTGTCGCGCAAAAAATATTCAGCGTGAATAAAAATTTAGAGGAAAAAATAATCAAAGAAACAAAGCCGGAAATTTTAAGGAATTGTCCGGAATTGGCGGATTATATCCAAGAAATAAAAAAAGGAATG
>CAYOSD010000003.1:14542-19220 GCA_964406565.1 uncultured Candidatus Saccharibacteria bacterium
TAGGGATTAGGGCAAGGGAATAAAGAAATAAATATAATATCTATATATCCCTGTTTACTGTTTACTAGTTACTAGTTCCTCATAATTATGAACAGTGAACTTCGTCAAGACCTTGTTTCCGGCGATTGGATTGTTATCGCTCCCAGCCGGGCGAAAAGGCCGGACCAATTTATTAAACTGCATAAAATAAAAAGGATTAAGACGCCCGTGAAGGGATGTCCTTTTGAAGATTTGCAAAAAAGCGGCCATCATCCGCCGATATTAAAATTTAAAAATTCTCACGATTGGGAAGCGGTGGTGGTTGAAAATAAATATCCGGCGTTTACTCACATTAACGTTTGCGCCAGTCCCGAAAAAAGAGGTCCTTATTCGGTAATGGAAGGCATCGGACATCACAATTTAGTAATTACGCGCGACCATTATAAAAATTTTCCGAAACTTTCCAAACAAAATGCGGATTTGGTTTTCAAAGCGTTCGTTGACTATTATAAAATTTTGGCGAATGACTATTGTTTGGCGTATGTTTCAATTTTTCACAATTGGGGTCTAAAAGCTGGAGCTTCAATTTATCATCCGCATTATCAAATAATCGCTTTGCCGATTGTTCCGCCGGATGTTGAGCACTCTCTCGAAGGTTCCAATAATTATTACAAAAAAAATAAAAAATGCGTGCATTGCGTGATGCTTGAATGGGAATTAAAAGAAAAAAAGAGGATTGTTTATGAAAATAAATCGGCGGTTGTTTTGGCGCCGTTTGTTATGCGCGAGCCGTTTGAATTGAGAATTTTTCCGAAGAAGCACTTTTCTTATTTTGAAGACACACCTTCGGCGGTTATGCGGGATATTGTTTTCGCTTTGCAAAAAGCTCTGCAAAAAATGGAGAAGCGACTTCATGACCCTGATTATAATTTTTTTATTCACACCTCTCCTTTGCGGGATAAAAACAAATACAAGCATTATCATTGGCATATTGAGATTTTACCGAAGTTCAACATTTCAGCCGGTTTTGAACAAGGCACGGGAATAGAAATTACGACGGTTGACCCTGATGAAGCCGCTAAATTTCTTAGATGATTTCCATAATTTTAGAAACAATCTCAAATTTTATTTTGTTGATAATCCAAAAAATCGGCTATTTGGGCGTTTTTTTCTTAATGTTTCTGCAAAGCGTTAATATCCCAATCCCTTCAGAAATTACGATGTCGTTTTCGGGATTTTTAGTTCAAAAAGAAATTTTGAATTTTTGGCTGGTTGTTTTAATGGGAACTTTCGGCAATTTAACGGGTTCTTTAATATCTTATTTTTTGGCTTCATCGTTGGCGCGGAATGGTTGGCGGGCGAAATACGGAATTTTAAAAATTTTAATCAGCGACAGCAATCTTCAATTGGCGGAAAAATGGTTTAACAAATACGGAACTTTTTCAATTTTTTTCGGCAGAATGATTCCGGTGGTGAGCACTTTTATTTCTTTTCCAGCCGGATTGGCAAAAATGAAAATCTCCGTTTTTTCTTTTTTGACTTTCGCAGGTTCTTTTGTTTGGTGTTCTTTTCTGACTTATTTGGGATTTGTTTTCGGTGAAAACTGGCAAGCCCTTCAAATTTATTTCAGAAAATTCGACTATTTGATTTTAATTTTGATTATCGCGGTAATCGGCTGGTGGGGATGGAAACATTTGAGAAAAATTCAAAATTCTAAATGAAACATTTTATTATGATAATTTTAGCAATTATTCTTATGGCCTTATTGGTTCAATTTTATTTTATTTTTAAAGAACGTAATCAATTAAAGAGGGAATTTCACAGTTTGACGGAAAAATCAGAAAATCTCGCGAAGGAAAATGAAAAAATTAAATCGGAAATTGAATATTATTCCAATCCGGAAAATTTGGAAAAAGAATTACGCGCTAGATTTAATTACAAAAAAATAGGAGAGAAGATGATGATTATTGCGCCATAGTTGTAAAAATTTAGCAGATTGATATAATTAAATAAAATAAAAGTCGAAAAAATAATTAATTTGTAAGAAATAATCGTGTTGTTTACATTTTGCAACGAAAAATGTAAAGTTTTTTCAACCCGCTCACGCCCAGCACATAACAAGTTATGTGCTGGGCTGCGCTTCCGTCAAGGTTTCAAAAATCTTTACATTTTCCGTTGCAGATATACCAATATGTTATTTTCCGGCAGATTGTCTTGAAGAACATCCCGCAGGCGCGATAAGCTTGGTTTCGTCAAAGGCGAATTATTGCGCCGAGGGTGAAGAAAATTTTATCGCTGGAATAAAATTATTCTGGTTCTGAAAGATAATCTGCTGGAAAATATAAACAACGCTTGGAATTTTTACAATTAATTTAACATTAAAATATGACAAATCAAATAAATAAGAGCAATAAAATTTTATTGACGATTATTATTGTTTTAGCGGTAGCGTTAGTGGCCATAATTTATTGGCAAAAAGTCGGTTTTAACAGAAATTATTGGGCGATATATTTGGATACCGGTGACCTTTATTTCGGCAAATTGAATTATTTCCCGAAATTGTCTTTGTCGGACGCTTATCTTTTGCAGAGAAATGAACAGAATCAGCAAAATCCGTTCAGCATTTCCAAATTCAGCAATGCTTTTTGGGGGCCGGAAGACAAGATTTATATTAATAAGGAAAATATTGTCTGGAAGACTAAATTGAAAGATGACAGTCAAATTATCAATTTTATTAAAAATCCCCAGTCAGCTATTTCTTCTCAAGAGTCTGTCAATCAGCCGCCGGTTCAGATGATTCCGGTTCAATCAACATCTACGACAAATGAACAATAATAAAGCAACAGCGGCTTTACCGGCTATGCTTTTTATAGGCGGTATTATTGTTGAAATCGGCATTGCGGGAGCTTTTATTTCTTATTATTTGAGCCAAAGCGGTTTTGGCATAAAAATGTCCGCCGAAGCTTTAGCGGCGGCGGAGGCGGGAGTGCAGGACGCGCTCATAAAAATTATCAGGAATAAAGATTTTACGTCTTCCGGCTATGATTTAACGGTCGGCAACCGTAGCGCCAATGTTGTAGTTTGCAAAGATACTTGCGCCGGGACCGGTAAGCATAAAATCACTTCAATCGGTTCGGCTCTTGTAAAGAGGCGGAAAATTGAAGCGGTTGTGAACGTTAATAATACAACCGGCGAAGTAAAAATAGAATCAATTTTAGAAGCAGCATTATAAAATGACAACCTTAGATAAAATAGTTTCATTATGTAAAAGACGAGGGTTTATTTATCCTGGTTCGGAAATTTATGGCGGGCTAAGAGGAACTTGGGATTATGGTCCGCTTGGCGCAGAACTCAAATTTAATATTAAACAAGAATGGTGGAAGGCAATGGTTAAAAACAGAGACGATGTTGTTGGGATAAACGCTTCTATAATAATGAATCCGAAAGTCTGGGAGGCATCCGGTCATATTACGGGTTTTAACGACCCTTTAATAGAATGTAAAACTTGTCATCAAAGATTTAGAGCTGACCAAGGAGATATTATTGCAGAGCATGAAAAATTGCATAAAGAAAAGAAAGAAAAAATAGATTGGACTGAAGAAAAAAAATTCAACTTATTGGTTGAAGCGAAATTAGGCGTGATTGAAGGGGGAAAAAATATGGCGTATTTGCGGGGAGAAATAACTCAAGGGGCTCACGTTAATTTTAAAAATGTTTTAAACAGTTCGCGTCTTAAAATTCCTTTTGGGATAGCGCAAATTGGCAAAGCTTTTCGGAATGAAATCACGCCGGGCAATTTTACTTACAGGTCAATTGAATTTGAACAAATGGAGCTTCAGTATTATATTAAGCCAGACGAAAAAGAATCAATGGAATTTTATGAATTTTGGAAAAATTTTCGTATGGATTGGTATAAATCATTAGGCATCAATCCCAATAATTTAAGATTTAGAGAACATCAAAAAAACGAATTGGCTCATTATGCCAGAACGGCTTGGGATATTGAATATAATACACCGTTTGGCTGGAAAGAATGCGAAGGTATACATCATAGGGGCGATTGGGATTTATCTCAACATCAAAAATTCTCCGGGCAAGATATGTCTTATTTTGACGAAGAAACCAAAAAAAAATATATTCCTTGGGTTATTGAAACTTCCGGCGGAGTTGACAGGGCGACGTTATTCTTTTTAATAGACGCGTATCACGAGGAAAAAGACAGAATAGTTTTAAAATTAAATTCCAAACTCGCTCCTTATAAAGCCGCAGTTTTTCCGCTATTAAAAAATAAGCCGGAATTAGTTGGAAAAGCCAGAGAGATTTATCAAATGTTGAAAGCTAATGATTTGACGGTGGCGTGGGATGACAGGGGAAATATCGGCAAACGTTATTATTCACAGGACGAAATCGGTACGTTACATTGTATTACTGTTGATTTTGACACCCTAAAAGACGATACCGTGACTGTCCGCGACCGCGATACAATGAAACAAGAAAGAGTAAAAATATCAGAATTATGGAAAATTTTAAAAAAATAACTTTAAAAAACGGCTTGCGGGTTATTTTGGCGCCGAAGCAGGACAGTTTAGCGACCACTTTTTTAATTTTAGTTGAAGCCGGCTCAAAATACGAAACCAAAGAAATCAACGGCATTTCCCATTTTTTAGAACATATGTGTTTTAAAGGAACGAAAAAGCGG
>CAYOSD010000004.1:0-1533 GCA_964406565.1 uncultured Candidatus Saccharibacteria bacterium
CTATTTGCTATCTTTATAACAATGTTAAATTTTTATTTAACATAAAATAATAATTACAGATTTAGCCACCTTGCGTTTATCTCGCGGGGAATTGCGAAGCAGCCGGCTAATCTGGCTGTTTTTATTTATGAGTTTTATTATTGGTAAAAAATTAAAAATGTCCCAGATTTGGAAAGATGATAAAATTGTTTCGGTGACTTTTATTCAAGCGGGTCCGATAACAATAACGCAGATAAAAACGAAGGAAAAAGACGGTTATGAAGCGGTTCAAGCCGGTTTTGACGCAACTAAGAAAAAAATAAACAAGCCGGAAAAAGGTCATTTGAAAGACTTGGGAAATTTCAGAAATTTGAAAGAATTTAAAACGAAAAATTCAGAATTAAAAGTTGGCGATGTTTTGACGGTTGAGCAGTTTAAGGAAGGCGATAAAGTGAAAGTGAGCGGCTTAAACAAGGGTCGTGGATTCCAAGGAGGAGTAAAACGGCATGGATTTGCCGGCGGACCGAAAACGCATGGTCAAAAAAATCGTCATAGAGCTCCGGGTTCAATCGGCGCTACGGCTCCGCAAAGAGTTTTACCGGGGTTGAGAATGGCCGGCCACATGGGAACAGAAAGAGTGACCATTAAAAATTTGAAAGTTGTTTTAATTGATAAGGAAAATAATATTTTAGCGCTGAAAGGCGCGGTTCCGGGAATGAAAGGTACATTGCTTGAAATTCAAAATTAAAAAATATGAAATTTGATATTTATAATCAAAAAAATGAAAAAAGCGGAACGATTGATTTAGTGGAAAGGATTTTTAAAGTTAAATTTAATCCTACATTGATACATCAGGCGCTTTTGGCGCAAATTGCTAGTCAGCGTTCGCCATTAGCGCATACTAAGGGGAGAGGAGACGTTTCCGGCGGTGGAAAGAAGCCGTGGCGCCAAAAAGGAACCGGTCGGGCGAGGCACGGATCAAGTCGTTCACCCATTTGGAAAGGCGGTGGCGTCACTTTTGGACCGTCAAAAGAAAGAGTGTTTGCGAAAAAAATAAACAAGAAAATGAATCGATTGGCGATTTTCAGTGTTTTGTCAAAGAAAACGGAAGACGGCGATTTGAAAATTTTTGATAAATTTGAATTTGACGTTAAAAAATCCAAAACAGCCACAATGGCGAAATTTTTAAATAATTTGTTCGGCAATAAAAAAAGCGTTCTTTTAGTGTCATCTTTAAAAAATAATATAAATAAAGCTGTTTCCAATATAAAAAACATTGACGCCATCGGTTCGCAATCGTTGAATGTTCACGATTTGCTTAAATATAAAAACATTATTTTTGAAAAAGAGGCGATAAGCGAAATAGAAAAACATTATAAATAACAATGGCTATTTTTAAAAAATCACAACCGAAAAAAGACGCGCCTGCTAAACTGGAAGATAAAAAGATTGAAATCAAAGTTTCCAATTCGCCTTCGGCTGGACGAAGCGAGCCTTCGGCGAGACAAAGTCCGCCTTCGGCTGGACGAAGCGAGCCTTCGGCGAGACAAAGTC
>CAYOSD010000004.1:1633-2824 GCA_964406565.1 uncultured Candidatus Saccharibacteria bacterium
GCGAGACAAAGTCCGCCTTCGGCTGGACGAAGCGAGCCTTCGGCGAGACAAAGTCCGCCTTCGGCTGGACGAAGCGAGCCTTCGGCGAGACAAAGTCTGCAGGAAGCGATGAAAATAAAACATCCGTGGATAACCGAGAAAGTCGGTCATTTGATTGATTTGGGGAAATACGCCTTTTTGGTTGATAAAAAAATCAATAAGCCGCAGATAGCAAAAGCGATAGAATCCATTTACAGAGTTAAAGTTTTATCGGTGAATATAATAAATAAAAAAGAAAAAATTAAATCATTGGGACGTAGTAAAGGGAAAGTT
The DNA here is from genome assembly GCA_964406565.1 of uncultured Candidatus Saccharibacteria bacterium. Taxonomy (GTDB): domain Bacteria; phylum Patescibacteriota; class Minisyncoccia; order UBA6257; family UBA9933; genus JAJYWO01. The sequence continues at coordinate 1,946 of CAYOSD010000004.1, forward strand.
CCGGGACATAAAAAAGCAATAGTGACATTGAAAAAGGGCCATAAAATTGATGTAATGCCTACATAAAAATATGAAAAAATATAAACCAACAACTCCATCAAGGCGCAATATGACATCTCCGACATATCGGGGAGTTTTAAGCACGGTTGAACCGTTTAAGGCGCTTGTAAAAAGATTACCGAATTGTTCGGGGAGAAATAATCAGGGGAGAATCACAGTCCGTCATCAAGGGGGAGGTAATAAAAAACTTTACAGAATAATAGATTTCAAGCAAAATAAACTGAATGTTCCGGCCAGGATTGAAACAATTGAATATGACCCGTACAGAACGGCTTTTATCGCTTTAATTGTTTATCGCGACGGAGAGCGTTCTTATGTTTTAGCCAATAAAAATATGAAAGTCGGAAACGAGATTTTATTTTCGGAAACAGCTGAACTTAAAGACGGGAACAGATTGCCGTTGAAAAATATTCCGGTTGGATATTCAGTTTATAATGTTGAATTGAATAAGGGCGCGGGTGGCGTATTGGCGAGGTCAGCCGGATCTCACGCGCAAGTTTTAGCCCAAGAAAATGGCTGGACGAATTTAAAACTTTCTTCAGGAGAAGTAAGAAAAATAAAATGGGATAATTTTGCTTCTTTGGGACAAGTTTCCAATTCTGAATGGAGTTTAGTAAATATCGGCAAAGCCGGCCGTTCACGTGGAATGGGTATCAGGCCTACAGTAAGAGGAACTGCGATGAATCCTTGTGACCATCCTTACGGCGGAGGCGAAGGCAGACAGCCACGCGGAACAAGAAAGCCGAAAACGGCATGGGGTAAGGTTACTGGCGGAAGAAAAACAAGAAATAAGAAAAAGTGGAGCAATAAACATATTAT
>CAYOSD010000004.1:2924-7057 GCA_964406565.1 uncultured Candidatus Saccharibacteria bacterium
AAAAAAGGTCCCTATGTTGACCAAAAATTATTAAAAAAGATATCAAAATTAAAATCGGGCGACCAGACGATTATTAAAACTTGGGCGCGCGATTCTGAAATTTCTCCGGAAATGGTTGGTTTTACTTTTGGAGTTCATAACGGCAAGAATTTTATCAGTGTGAGGGTGACCGAGGAAATGATTGGCCATCGGCTGGGAGAATTTTCTTTAACGAGAAAATTCGTCAGGCATGGCGGAAAAATACAAAAAGAATTGGAAAAAAAGATTGAAGGAAAAAAATAATCCCTCACCCTTCAAAGATCCCTTACCCTTTTTTAAAAGGGTGAGGGATAAGAAGGTGAAAGAATGGATAAAAATAAAATAATAATAATAATAAATAAATTTAAATTTAATCTTCGTAAGATTTATCCTATAAATTTTTATAAAATTTATAAGCAATCTTTGAAGGGTGAGGGATGAATACAGCAACAGCAAAACTTAATTATTTGAGAATGGCGCCGCGCAAAACACGGTTAGTTGCCAATATGATTAAGGGATTGTCGGCAAATGAAGCTGAAGCCCAGCTTTTGCTACATTCTAAAAAAGCGGGCGAACCGATTTTAAAACTTTTGCGCTCGGCAATCGCCAATGCCAAACAGAAAAATATTCAGTTGGAAAATTTGTTTGTTAAAGAAATCAGAGTTGACCAGGGGCCGATGTTGAAAAGATTTATGCCGAGGGCTCAGGGAAGAGCCACGCCGATTCAAAAGAAAACAAGCCATATTACTTTAATTTTGGCTGAATCTGAAAAGGCGAAAGTATCAAGATTTAAAATAGTTAAACAGGAAAGGATTAAGAAAAGCGTGGCGGAAAAAATTAAAAAAGAAAAGTTCCGAAGCAGAACAAGTTCGCTACGGGACAGGTTCGAATCAAAGGAAAAATCAAAAGAAGAGGAAGTAATAAAAGAAGTGAGACCGGTTGAAAAATCCGGATTTGCAAGAAGAATATTCAGCAGAAAAAGTATATAAATATGGCTCAAAAAATCAACCCAACATCATTTAGAATAGGAGTGACAAAGGATTGGAAATCACAATGGTTTCCGAAGAAATTTGATTTCGCGAAATTATTGGAAGAGGATGTTTTGATTAGAAAAATCACTGAAAAAAGAATCAAGAACGCCGGTATTGATAGTATCGAAATAGAAAGAATGGGGAATAAATATAAAATTGTGGTTAAAGCGGCAAGGCCTGGTTTGATTATTGGTAGAGGAGGAAAGGGGATAGAAGAGTTAATAAAAGCCTTAGAAGTGGCTTTGGGGAAATTAAGGCAAGCAAAAGACGCCAAGAATAAAATTTCTTTAAGTTTGAATATTGAAGAATTGAAAAGATCGGATATTTCCGCTAATATTATTGCTCAAAATATCGCGTGGGATTTAGAAAAAAGAATGCCGTTTAGGAGAACAATTAAAAAATATCTTGAACAAGTTACGCAAAACAGGGAAGTTAAGGGAGCGAAAATTAAAGTGGCCGGTAGATTAGATGGCGCGGAAATTGCCAGAACGGAACAATTGGCAAAAGGCAGATTACCACTTCAAACATTAAGGGCTGATATTGATTATGGCGAAGTCACGGCTTTTACCACTTTCGGCACAGTTGGAGTGAAAGTATGGATTTATAAAGGGGAAATATTTAAAAAATAAATGTTAATACCGAAAAAAGTAAAACATAGAAAATGGCATAAAGGCAGATCGCGAAAGCGCCAAACGGAAACAAGAGGGACACATTTAAGTTTCGGCAGTTTTGGCATTCAATCATTGGAAAGCGCCTGGGTTAATTCAAGGCAGATAGAAGCCGCAAGAAAGGCGATTACTCATTTTACAAAAAGAGGAGGAAGAATTTGGATAAGAATTTTTCCTGATAAGCCGATTACAAAAAGGCCTCCGGAAGTGACGATGGGAGGCGGGAAAGGGGCGGTTGACCATTATGTTTTTCCGGTAAGGCCCGGCAGGATTTTATTTGAAATGGATGGAGTCACTAAGGAAATAGCGAAAGAGGCCTTGAGGAGAGCCGGTCATAAATTGCCGATTAAAACAAGAGTAGTGGAAGAATAATCCCTCACCCTTCAAAGATAATAAAGAGTTTGGGAAATAAAATATTTTTATGTTATATATAAAATAAACTAATTTAATCTTCACAAGATTTATCTTGTCCCTCACCTTTTTAAAATAGTGAGGGATAAGCAATCTTTGAAGGGTGAGGGATGAAAAAACAAGAAATCAAACAAATGAAAAATTGGTCGTTGCCGGAACTTAATAAAAATTTGTCCGAATACCAGGAAAATTTAAGAAAATTGAAGGTTGATTTATTTTACGGGAAAGTCAAGAATATTAAAGAAATTAAAAACATTAAAAAAACAATTGCTAGAATACTAACCATAATAAACAAATGAGAAAACTACAAGGCACAATCGTATCGGATAAAATGGATAAAACGCGCGTTATTGCAATAACGCGTCTTAAACAGCACCCGCGCTACAGAAAATATTATAAAGTTACCGAAAGATTCAAGGCGCATGACGAGAAAAATGAATATAAGAATGGAGACAAGGTAGTGATAGAAGAAACAAGGCCGATGAGTAAAGAGAAAAGATGGCGAATAAAGGGCTTTGTATAAAATTTTGAGCCGTAGGCGATAAAATTTTATCTACAAAACTTTTACCCCGCACCTTTTCCAACCATGGTTGTGGTATATGGATAATTAAAAGGTGAAGCCGACTTTCGTCTTTGGTGAGATATGTTAAAATAATTTATTAATAGAAAAGGTGCGGGGTGCTCAAATTTTTAGATAAATTTGACTTCGCTTCGCTCGTAAAATTTATAAAAATTTGGTATGATACAAGAACGTTCAATTTTAAAAATGGCAGACAATAGCGGCGCTAAAATAGTCCGTTGTTTTAGGATTCTTGGCGGAACAAGGCGCCGGTATGCGGAAATAGGCGATGTGGTTGTCGCTTCCGTCCAAGAAGCGGAACCGAGGAAAGCTGTTAAAAAGAAGGATATTGTAAGGGTGGTGATTGTCCGGCAGAGAAAATCTTTACGTCGCAGTGACGGGTCATATATCAGATTCAGCGAAAATGCAGCTGTGTTAATTGATGAAAAAAAAGAACCCAAAGCCACGAGAATTTTCGGTCCGATTCCAAGAGAATTAAAGGAAAAAGGATTTGAAAAAATTGTTACAATGGCGGAAGAAATAGTATAAGTATCGATACGAATATACTAATGATACGAATTATACGAATAAAAACTTTAAAATTTGTATCATTAGCATAATTCGTATATTCGCATCGATACTCATTTATGATTTATGAAGATTCACAAAAATGATACAATTAAAATATTGGTTGGTAAAGATAAGAATAAGACGGGCAAGGTTTTAAAAGTTTTTCCGGCTAAAAATAAAATTTTAGTAGAGAATTTGAATATTTTTAAAAAGCATGTTCGTCCTAAAAAACAAGGAGAAAAAGGACAGATTATTTCCATTCCAAGACCGATTGACGTTTCAAATGCGGCGATTCTTTGTTCATCTTGCGGAAAAACAACAAGAATAGGATATAAAATAGAAAAAGGGAATAAAATGAGAATTTGTAAGAAATGTTCCGCTAATATTTAATACAATGAATACCAAAATTATTAAAAAAACAAAAATAAAATCCAAAAATGATTTAGCTGTTCCGCGTTTGGAAAAAATTGTCATTAATGTCGGAGTTGGAAGAATGAGTCAACAATCGAATTTTACTGAGAAAATATTGCCGGAAATAATAAAGGATTTTGCCACGATAACGGGACAAAAGCCGGCATTAACATCGGCTAAAAAATCAATTGCGGGCTTTAAAACAAGAGAGGGACAGGTTGTGGGAATGAAAGCGACTTTACGGCGCCAACGGATGAAAGATTTTTTAGAAAGATTGGTTAAAATCACATTGCCTCGCGTAAAGGATTTTAAAGGGATTGAACTTAAAAATATCGACAGCAACGGCAATCTGACAATTGGAATGAAAGAAAACGTCGTATTCCCGGAAATCAATCCGGAATTCTTAAAATTTGACTTCGGATTGGAAATTAGTATTGTAAGTAATGCTAAAACAAAAGAAGAAGC
>CAYOSD010000004.1:7157-11392 GCA_964406565.1 uncultured Candidatus Saccharibacteria bacterium
TTATGGCTAAAACATCAGTAATTGCAAGAGCAAAAAAGAAACCGAAATTTTCAACGCGAAGCGTACTTCGTTGTTTTAAATGTGGCAGGAAAAGAGGATATATTAGGGATTTCGGATTATGCAGGATTTGTTTCAGGGAGATGGCGAGTAGAGGAGAAATACCCGGAGTGAAAAAGGCGAGCTGGTAGAATAATAAAATTTCAATTTTTAATTATCAATTTACAATAAATTTACAATGAATCAATTTATAATATTTTAAATTAATGTTTGAAAATAGTAAAATTGAAAATTCAATGAAAATTATAAATTGAAAATTAATTTATGTATATCAATTTATTAACACAACTTAAAAATGCTCAGGCGGTAAAGAAAGAAAATGTGAAAATTCCTTATTCAAAAATGGATGAAGGCGTTTTAAAAATTTTAACTTCCAATAATTATATAGAGAATTTTGAAAAGAAAGGGCAAAAAATCAAGCGCTATTTTGACGTTAAATTAAAATATGTTGAAAATAAAGGAGCGATTAACGGAATAAAATTAATCAGCAAGCCGTCTCGTCGCATTTATGTCGGTTTTGAAAAAATCAGACTTGTGAAGAGCGGTTACGGATTAATGGTAGTTTCAACTTCAAAAGGAATTATGAGCGGTCAAGAAGCCAGAAAGGTGAAAATGGGCGGATTGGCGTTGTTTGAAATATGGTAGATAAATTAAAAGAATATAGAATATAGAATATAGAATTTAGGGAATTTTAAAATTTTTTCCTAAATCTTAAATCCTAAATCCTAAATCCTAATACTTTGAGCAAAATAGGAAAAAGACCAATAATTATACCTGAAGATGTTGACGTTAAAATTAACGGCGATGTTTTTAATTTTAAAGGAAAAAATGGAGAATTTTCATTAAGAATTATGCCCGGTGTTAAAGTTGATATCCAAAGTCCGTCAGTTGGCGGAAAAAAAATAATGGTGTCTCTTTTGGAAGAATCCCAGCAATCAAAAGCCAATTGGGGGACTATGAGAGCGTTAATGAATAATGCTATAATCGGAGTAAAAGAAGGATTCGGGAAAATATTGGAAATTGAAGGAGTCGGCTACCGCGCTTCCATGGAGGGCAATAATTTATTGTTAAATCTTGGATTTTCGCATCCGGTAAAAGTGACGCCTCGAGAAGGAATAAAAATAGCGGTTGAAAAAAATACAATTAAAATTTCAGGAATCGATAAATTTTTAGTCGGACAAATGGCGGCTGAAATAAGAGCCCTTAAAAAACCCGAACCGTATAAAGGCAAAGGGATTAAATATCAAGGAGAAATAATCAGGAGAAAAGAAGGCAAGAAAGCGGCTGGAGCGACAAAATAATCCCTCACCCTTCAAAGATAATGAAGAGTTTGGGAAATAAAATATTTTTATGTTATATATAAAATAAATTTAAAATTAATCTTTACAAGATTTATCTTATAAATTTTTCTAAAATTTATAAACAATTTTTAAAGGGTGAGGGATGAACAAGATAAAAAAATTAAACAAAATAAGAGAGCGCAGAAAAATGCGTGTGCGCGCTAGAATCAAGGGGACGCCGGAAAAGCCCAGACTTTCTATTTTTAAAAGCAACCGCTATATTTACGCCCAATTAATTGATGATTCGGTCGGTAAAACGTTGATTAGCGCTTCAAAAACTTCTTCAAAAGATGCGTCAGCGTCGTTGGGAGAAGCTATAGGAAAGAAAGCATCTGAAAAAGGAATAAAAAGCGCGGTTTTTGATCGAGGCGATTACAAATATCACGGTCGCGTTAAGGTTATCGCTGATGTTGCGCGGAAAGCGGGATTGAAAATATAAGTAGCGATGCGAATATACGAATTTACGAATAATACGAATAAAAAAACATTTATATAATTCGTATTATTAGTATATTGGTATCGATACTCATTTATGAAATTATGGAAAAACAAACACAAACAACTGAAAAAAGATTTTCAAGAATGTCGCGAGATATAAAAAGACAGCCCTCTGAATTTAAAGAGAAGGTTATTGACTTGCGGCGCGTTACCAGAGTTATGGCCGGCGGAAAACGTTTTAAATTTAGAGCAACGGTGGTTATTGGAAATGAAAAAGGCAGTGTTGGCATAGGAATTGCCAAGGGAATGGATGTTATGCAGGCCATCGACAAGGCTAAGACAGACGCCAAAAAACATTTAATCGCTTTGAAATTAAAAGGTAAGACAATACCGCATGAAATTGAAGCTAAATTCAGCGCCGCGAAAGTTTTAATAAAACCGGCGAAAGAAGGACATGGATTAAAAGCCGGAGGTTCGGTCAGAACAGTGCTTCTTTTGGTTGGGGTCAGAGACGCGACCGCGAAATGTCTCGGTGGCACCAAAAATAAATTGACAAACGCGATGGCGACGATAGAGGCGTTGAAAAAACTTAAATAAGTTTTTAGGTTTTAGCTTTTAGGTTTTAGATAAAAAATTCTAACACCTAACACCTAACACCTAACACCTAAAAAATGCAATTACACGAATTAAAATCACAATTTAAAAAGAAAAATAAGAAGCGTGTTGGGCGCGGAGGAAAACGCGGCACCACTTCCGGGAAAGGGCAAAAAGGTCAGAAATCAAGGTCCGGACATCGCATTAAGCCGGCTGAAAGAGAAATGATCCAGCGCTTGCCGAAACTCCGTGGTCTTAAAAATAAATCGCTTCAAAAGAAACCGATAATTATTAAAATTGAAGATTTAAATAAAAAGATTGAAGGCGGGATAATAAATAGGGAAGTTTTAATTAAGGCGGGTTTAATGAAAAAATCTGATAAGAAAATAAAAATTTTAGGCAATGGCGAAATCAAAAAATCTTTTCAAGTGGAGGGATTAAAAATTTCCGAGAATGCCAAGAAAAAAATTGAAGCCGTCGGCGGCAAAGTAGTATGACCAATTTCATCCAGATTTTTAAAATAAAAGACCTTCGCAATAAGATTTTTATTGTGGCTTTTTTATTGATTTGTTTCCGTATTTTAACCGCTGTTCCGTTGCCGAATATCGATGTTTTAAAATTAAAAGAATTTTTCGGGTCAAATCAATTATTCGGTTTTTTAAGCATATTTTCCGGTGGCGGTTTAGAGAACTTATCAATTGCCATGCTTGGTGTCGCGCCGTACATCACAGCGACAATTATAATGCAGCTTTTGACCATGATTTTTCCTCATTTGAAGGAAATTTACTATGAAGAAGGAGCGGCCGGCCGTGCAAAATTCAACCGTTATTCAAGATATTTAACAGTTCCGTTAGCATTCTTGCAGGCCTATGGGTTTTTGAATATTTTGCGTTCAAAAGCGGTGATTCCGCAATCCGGATTATTTAATATTGTGATTGATGTTCTTTTAGTTACAGCTGGGACAATGATAGTGGTTTGGTTGGGAGAATTAATCAGCGAACAAAAAATTGGTAATGGTATTTCTCTTATAATTTTTGCCGGCATTGTAAGCAGATTGCCGACTATAATTCAAAATGCCGTTATTTCATACGACCCTTCGCAATTGTTAACTTATCTTATTTTTGCGGTAGTCGCGGTGGTGGTTATCGCAGGCGTAGTTTTTATTCAGGAAGGCGAAAGAAAAATACCGATTGTTTACGCCAAGCGAGTGAGAGGAACGAAAATGTACGGCGGCGCTTCTAGTTATTTGCCGTTGAAAGTCAACCAAGCGGGCGTAATCCCGATTATTTTCGCTATTTCCATTTTGCTTTTCCCCCAATTTTTTGCTCAAATCGCTTCTATTTTTTCTCAAGACCTTGCTTTAAAACTTAATGATTGGGTGAATATGTTTTTTGGCAATCAATATATTTATTCGCTTTTTTATTTTATTTTAGTCGTTGTCTTTACTTATTTTTACACAGCCGTTACTTTTGACCCCAAAGAAATTTCTAAAAATCTTCAACGCGCCGGAGGTTTTATTTCCGGAGTCAGGCCGGGTGAATCAACATCCGCTATTTTGTCAAAAATAATCAGCCGTCTTACTTTTAGCGGCGCTCTTTTCTTGGGATTAATCGCTATTTTGCCGAATATTACCCAAATGATTACCGGGTTTACGATATTCGCTATCGGCGGCACAGCGCTTCTTATCGTTGTTTCCGTGGCTTTGGAAACAATGAAGCAGATAAATTCCCAATTGGCGATGAGGGAATATGAAGAGATATAAAAGTATCGATGCGAATATACTAATAATACGAATTATACAAATAA
>CAYOSD010000004.1:11492-19078 GCA_964406565.1 uncultured Candidatus Saccharibacteria bacterium
ATTAGTAAATTTGTATATTCGTATCGATACTCATTTATGAAAATAGCAATTATAATATACGGTCCTCCCGGTTCGGGCAAGGGTACTCAAGCCCAGCTTTTAGCCGATAAACTCGGTTTGATTCATTTTGACACCGGGAAATATATTGAACAAGTTGTTCATAATTCGGCCAATAAAAAAAATAAAATTATTCAAGAACAGCGTCGGTTGTTTGATTCCGGAGCTTTGTGCGAACCGTCATGGGTTCTTAATATTGTTAAAGAAAAAGTTGGTCAATTGGCGGCATCCGGATTAGGCGTTGTTTTCAGCGGTTCTCCAAGAACTTTATTTGAATCTTTTGGAAGCAAGAAACAAAAAGGATTAATTGCTGTTTTAGAAAATTATTATAATAAAAAAAATATCAGTGTTTTTTTTATTGATATTCCTTCCAGTGAATCTTTACAAAGGAATGGGAGCCGTTTAATGTGTTCTGTTTGCGGAACGCAGGTATTAAATAAAGTTTTTAAATTTAAAGGTTTAAAACTTTTAAAATGTCCGTTTTGCGGAGGAAAATTATATCGTCGCAGTCTTGATAAACCAGAAATAATTAAAATAAGAATTGAAGAATATAAAAAAAGAACTATGCTGATTGCCAAAGAATTAAAAAAATGCGGTTATCGCATTGTTCATATTAACGGCAAGCCGTTGCCGTCAAAAGTAAATCAATCAATTTTAAAATGGGTGTTAAAATAAAAACTTCTTCGGAAATAAAATCCATTGCTGCTTCAGGGGCGATTTTGGCAGAAGTTTTTAAAAAAACGGCAAAAGAGGCGAAAATCGGAACGGTTTTGAAAGATTTGGATAAATTGGCTTTTAGATTAATTAAAGAATCGGGAGCCGAGCCGGCTTTTTTAAATTATCGTCCGAACGGCGCTTTAAAACCATATCCGGCGACGATTTGCGCTTCGGTTAATAATGTAATAGTGCATGGTTTGCCAAATGATTACCGACTAAAAAATGGGGATGTTTTAAAACTTGATTTCGGGGTTAAATATAATGGATTTTATTCGGATGCCGCTATAACTATCGGTATTGGGACGATTTCGCCGGAAGCCGGCAAATTAATTAAAGCAACGAAAATAGCGTTAGAAGAAGCGATTAAAATCGCGGAACCCGGAAATTTCTTAGGAGATATCGGCTGGGTGATTGAAAAAATTGCCAAGAAATTCGGAGTAAAAACCATAAAAGAACTCACCGGACACGGCATTGGTCGTGAACTTCACGAAGACCCGACTATTTATAATTTTGGGAAAAGAGGCAAGGGGATTGAATTAAAATCCGGAATGGTTTTGGCAATTGAACCAATGTTTGCCGTTGGTACCGAAAAAATTATTCAAAAAAAGGACGAGAGTTGGGCAACGGCCAACGGTTCTTTATCCGCTCATTTTGAACATACTGTGGCGATTACCGATAAAGGGCCAAAGATATTAACCATTGACAATTAACATTTAACATTTAACAATTAACATTTAACAAACATGAAACCATTTTTATCCGTCATAATTCCAGCTTATAACGAAGCTAAACGATTACCGCTTACTTTAGTTGATATTGATAAGCATTTGAAAAAGGCGGATTTTTCTTACGAAATTTTAATCGTTAATGACGGCTCAATAGATGGAACCGCAGAAATAATTGAAAGATTTTCGCATATTATGGATAATTTGAAATTAATAAATCAAAAAAATACCGGTAAGGGCGGAGCGGTAAAACACGGGATGCTGGAAGCAAAGGGGCAAATCAGATTATTTATGGATGCTGACAATTCCACTGCCATTGATCAATTTAACAAGATGGTCCCGTATTTTTCCGCCAAAGGCGGAGAAGGATATGATGTTGTAATCGGCTCTCGCGACGTTAAAGGAGCGCAATTAATGCCGCCTCAGCCGTGGTATAAAAGATTGGGCGGCAATGTTGGCAATTTGATAATTCAGGTATTGCTTTTACCCGGCATTTGGGACACTCAATGCGGATTCAAGGCTTTTACTGCAGAAGCGGTTGAAAAAATTTTTCCGTTGATTAAAATTAAACGCTGGGGTTTTGACGTGGAAATTTTGTCTTTGGCGAAAAAGTTTGGTTATAAAATAAAAGAAATCCCGGTTATTTGGGTGAATAACCCGATTTCCAAAGTAAGCGCTTTTGCCTATTTGCAAGTTTTATGGGAAGTGGTTAAAATACGGTACTGGTTGACGACAAATAAATATAAAAATTTATGAATTATTTATCAAAAGATAAATACGAAGAACTAAAAATAGAGTTGGAAAGGTTAAAAAAAGAAGTTCGCAAGGAAGTTGCCGAACGTCTTAAGCGCGCCAAAGAATATGGCGATCTTTCGGAAAACGCCGAATATTCCGAAGCCAAGGAAGAACAGGCGCGCGTTGAAAGCCGAATTTTTGAATTAGAAGATGTTTTGAGAAACGCTAGTATTATTAAAAAAACGGGCGGTAAAAATATTGTTCAAATAGGTTCCACGATTGAAGTTAAAAAAGGAAGCAGGGAATTGAAATATACCATTGTCGGTTCCAATGAAGCAAAACCTGAAGCCAATTTGATTTCTAATGAATCTCCGTTGGGGAAAGCTTTTTTGGGGAAGAAAAAAGGCGATGTCGTGGGAATAGAAACTCCAGGAGGAAAAGTTGAGTATAAAATAATGAAAATAGAATAATCCCTCACCCTTCAAAGATAGAAAAACATAGATGTTTAAAAGGTAAGAGATTAAAGAGAAAGTTGATAAAAATTTTTAATAAAAATAAAAATTCAAAGAATTAATATTTTTCATTTTTAAAATGAAAAATAAAATCTTTGAAGGGTGAGGGATGCTTGAAGATATTATTCAAGAACGTAAAAAAAAGCTGGAAAATTTTATTAAGACCGGAGTTGAGCCATATCCGGAAAAAGCGAAACGGACTCATAAAATTTCAGAAGCGTTGATTAACTTCTCATCATTATTAAAATTACGCAAGAAAATTTTTATTTGCGGAAGAATTTTCGGGATGCGAGTAATGGGTAATATCGTTTTTTACGATTTGCGCGATGAAAGCGGCAAGATTCAGGGCGTTCTCAAAGCCGACGCGCTGGTCGGCTTCCCGACTCAGCGTCGGGGAAAAGATAATCTAAAAAAAGAATTTGCGTTATTTAAGGAAAATTTGGATATTGGCGATTTTATTGAAGTCGGCGGTGTTTTATTTGAAACAAAAACCGGCGAAAAAAGCGTTGAAATAAAAAATTTGCGGCTTTTGGCGAAAAGTTTAAGGCCTTTGCCATCGCAGTGGCACGGATTGGAAGATATTGAAACGCGTTTGCGAAAAAGATATTTGGATATTTTAATGAGTCCGGAGACAAAAGAAATTTTTTTTAAAAAGAATGTTTTTTGGCAAACTTTTCGCGAATGTTTGCGTAAAGAAGGATTTTTAGAATTGGAAACGCCTGTTTTGGAAGCGACTCCGGGAGGAGCGGACGCCGAGCCGTTTATGACGCACCATAACGCTTTGGGACAAAATTTTTATTTAAGAATTTCTTTGGAAATCGCTTTGAAAAAATTATTGGTTGCCGGTTATGAAAAAATTTTTGAAATTGGAAGAATTTTTAGAAATGAAGGAATTAGTCCGGAGCATTTACAGGATTACACTCAATTGGAATTTTATTGGGCTTACGAGAATCAGGAAACGTTGATGAAATTTGTGGAAAAAACATATAAAGAGGTTATTAAAAATACCTGTGGTAAATTGGAAACAAAATGGCAGGGGGCAAGAAAAATAAATTGGAGCAAGAAATGGCAGAAAATAGATTATTCTCAAATTTTTAAGGAGAAAATAGGATTGGATTTCAATAAAGCGGGGCGCGATGAATTGTTTAGAAAAGCCAAGGAAGCTGGTTTGAAGCCGGAAGCGGGATTGGGCAAAGGTCGTTTGATTGATTTGCTTTTCAAAAAAATAATCAGACCGACTTTGATTCAGCCGGTTTTTCTTGTGAATCAGCCGGTGGAAATTGAACCTTTGGCAAAAAGGCAAGAAAAAAATAAAAATTTAGTTTGCCGTTTTCAGGTGGTGGCTTGCGGCACTGAGCTTGGTAAGGGATTTTCCGAAGCTAATGACCCGATTGACCAACGTCAACGTTTTGAAGAGCAGATGGCGCTTCGCGAAGGAGGAGACAAAGAAGCCCAGCGTTTAGATGAAAATTTTTTAGAAGCTTTAGAATACGGGATGCCGCCGACAGCCGGATTTGGCGTTTCCGAAAGGCTCTTCGCGATTTTAATGGATAAGCCGGTTCGCGAAACAACAATTTTCCCTCTTATGAGGGCGAAAAAAAACAAGTGATTTTATCTTCCCATATAATTGCCGCTTCAGCAGTTGCAGGGCCATTATTAAACAAACCTTTTAATTTTACGAACGCGGCGCTTATTTTTTTTGTGTCATTTTTGAGCCATTTCGCGCTTGATGCTTTACCACATTGGGATTATAAAATACTGTCTTTTTCTAAAGAAAATGGCGAAAGATTATTTGTTTTTAAGAAAAATTTTTTAATAAGAGATTTATCTAAAAATTTATTAGACGGTATTATTGGGTTGGTAGGCGCGATTTTGATAATTGGCTATCCCAGTGATTTTTGGGAATTTATTTTATTCGGCTTGATTGTTTTTGGCGCTATTTTGCCGGATATATTGGAGGCGTTGTTTACGATTAAAAAATGGCGCGTTTTGGAGCCGTTGCATAAATTTCACTTAATAGTTCACGGTAAAAGAATTTTTCAAAACAGACCATTTTGGGGGACTTTCTCGCAGATTTTAATAATAGTGTTAATTGTTTTTATTTTCTCTGGATTTTAAAAGGTTTGTTTTTCGGCGATTTTTGAGTTAAAATATTTAAATGCCCAGTAGTAGAATTTCAAATTATGATTTTTCTGAAAGAAAAATCATGAAGATAATATTGGGTATAATTAAATTTCAATACAATACAAAATAATCAGGAAATTCAAATAAATCTTTTAATTATTTGAAATTTCACTACTGGGCATGTTAGATATAAAATTTATTCGCGAAAATAAAGAAGCGGTTAAACAAAATTGCGAGAATCGCAATTTTAAATGTGATATTAAACGGTTTTTAGAATTGGACGATAAAAGAAGGGAATTAATAATAAAAATTGATAGCTTAAAAGCTGAAAAGAACGAATTAAACAATGCTTTAAAGTCTGGTAAGGATAAAAGCGAAATTATTGAAAAAGGCAAACAAATTAAAACAGAATTGGAAAAAAACGAGCCGGAATTGAATAAGGTATTAAAAGAATGGAAAACGCTTTTAATGCAAATTCCCAATATGACGCATTTTGCGTCACCGATTAATAAAGAAGAAGCCGGCAGTAGGGAGATTGAAAAATACGGTGAAGCGCCGAAATTTGATTTTATTCCGAAAGGACACGAAGAATTAATGAAGAATCTTGATTTGGCCGATTTTGAAAGAGCGGCGAAAGTGAGTGGTTCAAAATTTTATTATCTTAAAAACGAAGGCGCGTTGTTGGAATTGGCTTTAATCAGATTCGCGATTGATAAATTAGTTGTCAAAGGATTCACTCCTTTTATTACTCCGGATTTGGCAAAAGACGCTGTTTTAGAAGGAATTGGTTTTAATCCGCGCGGTCCGGAAACGCAAGTATATTCAATTGAAAATTCTGATTTAAGCTTAGTGGGAACCGCGGAAATCACAATGGGCGGTTATCATATAAATGAAATAATTTCCGAAGAAAAATTGCCTTTGAAATACGCGGCTTTGTCTCATTGTTTCAGAACCGAAGCCGGCGGATATGGAAAACACAGCGCCGGATTATATCGCGTCCACCAATTTTCAAAAGTGGAAATGTTCGCTTATGCTTTGCCGGAAGAATCGGAAAAAATACATACGGAATTTAAAAATATAGAGGTGGAAATTTTTAAGGATTTAGGAGTGCCGTTTCGGGTGATTGATATTTGCACTGGCGATTTGGGCGGACCGGCTTATCGGAAATACGATTTGGAAGCGTGGATGGTTTCCAAAAACGGCTGGGGAGAAGTGACTTCAACCTCGGACACGACGACTTATCAAGCTCGCCGTCTTAATATTAAAGTTAAGCGTAAGAACGGCGCCACGGAATTTTTACATATGCTTAACGGCACCGCTATCGCGGTTTCTCGCGCCATTATCGCTATTCTCGAAAATTACCAACAAAAAGACGGGAGTGTGATTATCCCCGAAGTTTTAAAGAAATATTTGGGATTTGATAAAATCAGTAATAAGTTAATTAGTAACTAGTAACTAGTAATTAGTAAGCAGGGTATTATAATTACTTGTTGATAGTTCCTAATT
Organism: uncultured Candidatus Saccharibacteria bacterium; assembly: GCA_964406565.1. Taxonomy (GTDB): domain Bacteria; phylum Patescibacteriota; class Minisyncoccia; order UBA6257; family UBA9933; genus JAJYWO01. Next base: position 17,869 of record CAYOSD010000004.1, read on the forward strand.
GATAGTTCCTAATTTGGAATTTTACATTGATGAAAAACAAAGGAAAAAAAGCGGGCGAATTTTAAAAATAAAAATTTACGGTGGAATTATTGTTTTTATATTATTATTGGCGGGAGTTTTTTATGCCGTTGTTTATTCGCCGTTATTTCATATAACAAGGACTAAAGTGGACTGCACGCTGACTAACGCTGAAGAAGCGCAAATTTATCCCAATAAAGAAAAACTAATTTCAGATTTAAAAATTTTTTTTGTCGGTCAATCAAAAATTACCGGTTTCTTGGGAGAAAATAATATTTTAATATGGAACAATAATGTCGGAGATTTTTTAAAACAAAATCCTCAGATTATAAATTTATCAATTGAAAAAAATTATTTTAATAGAGAAGTTAAAATTAATTTTCAAAAAAGAGAGCAATTTGGAGTTTGGTGTGAAAAAAAACAGCTAACAATTAATAATCAACAATTGACAACTAACGATAAGCAGCGGTCAATTGTTAATGGTCAATTGTCAATAGTCAATAATTGTTGGTGGTTTGATAAGAACGGCGTGGCGTTTGAGCGCGCTCCTAAAACAGAAGGTGAAATGATTTATAAGGTGGATGATTTTTCTGAAAGGCAATTGACAATCGGCGATAAAGTAATAAAAGAAGATTTATTTGCTAATTTACTGAGAATTTTCAATATTCTTGAACAAAGTGATTTAAATGTAAGGACATTGCAGATAAAAGATTTAAGTTTGCAAGAAACGATAATTGAACCGGTGAACGTTTTAATGCCGAAGATTTACTTCAGTTTGAGGTTTGACCCCGTCTTTACTATGCCGGCAATTCAGGCGATTAAGGAATACGGATTAAGTAAAATAGAATATGTCGATTTTCGGGTGGAAAATAGGGCATATTATAAAATAAAATGAATCCCGTTAGAGATCAAAGCACTGCATTATCAACTGAAACCGTTTCCACCACTACGCCAATATAATTTTTTGAGCTGCTGGGGTTCACTAATTGGCGGAGAACTCGGACCTCGTAATTTTGCTTTGCAAAATTCCAGTGAATTATTTATTAAATAAATAATTCCCGTTAAAAATTTGGTCGGGGCGCCGAGAATCGAACTCGGGCTTCGTGTTCCCAAAATCCCTCATCCTTTATTTTTTATTCGGGACATTGGGAATCGAACCCAAGTCTCACGCTCCCAAAGCGTGTATACTACC
>CAYOSD010000005.1:0-8199 GCA_964406565.1 uncultured Candidatus Saccharibacteria bacterium
ACAGTACTTCTTCAGATTCAATTCTTAAACTTTCCCGCCAATCAGCCACTTCCACCTTATTCAAAGTTGGAACTGATTCCGCCTTTGTCATCAATTCCAATGGAGCGGATAGGTTAACTATATCTCCAGATGGTAACGTGGGGATTGGGATGACGGGACCAAGTGAAAAATTAGAAGTTAACGGTAATGTTAAAGCCGTGGCATTTTTGTATTCTTCCGATTATAGATTAAAAACCAACATCCAACCTCTTAATGGTCAATTAGAAAAAATATTAAAACTTCAAGGAGTTTCTTTTAATTGGAAAGAAAATGGCAGAAATGATACAGGTTTTATCGCTCAAGAAATTGAAAAAGTATTTCCGGAAGTTGTTTATACGAATCAGGAAACCGGCTTAAAATCCGTAGATTACGCCAAGCTCACTGTTTTTCTCGTAGAAGCGATAAAAGAACAACAGCAAGAAATTGAGAATTTAAAATTAAACAAATGAAACGTTATATTGTAATAGCGGCTGTTATTTTAGGCATTATATTATTTGCCGTTGTTGTTAAGGCCGTTAACGATTCTTACAGAATCAATAAAACCGCTTCATCAATAATAAATGAACAAGGTTCTTGCAGAGTTGTTACAAATAATTCCAGCGTTTTTGATTATTTTATTCCAACTAAAACATTAACTGAATGGAATTTATTTAAAACAAATAAACCAGCTGATGTTTCATTAAGCAGTTGTTATCAATGTTCCACAAGTGGCACAGTTTATTCCGACCAGACAACCTGTAATAGCGCCTGTATTCAGACGGCGAATTGCACTCAACAAACGGTTAGTTTGAACGGGACATTAGTCGGAGTGGCCGGACATCCTCATTATGTTTCAACCAATGACGGTCGATTTACTTTTGGCGCTTGGGGATGTGGCACAAATAGTCAAATTACTTTTACTAGCGGCGGTTGTTCTATTAGCGGTGCCTGTTTATTTTTATCAGGGAATGATGCTTCCTCTATTATAATGACGGCAATCTCTTCAAATACTATTAAAGTTGAGGCTCCCTACAATCAAGTGTGTTTAGAATACGATTCTGATGGAAATTGCATCGCCACAAGAGCAGCATCCACTAATTGGACATTAAATAATTGTACTGTTAGCGGTTCAGTTCAGGATTCTGGCGGATACGGCTCATATCTATTAAGAGGTCAAGATAATCAGATAGTTCCTAATAATAATGGGTCTGGAGCTTTGACATTTACTTCTAATTCTTATTCTTATTCCTGTCCTTTAACAGGCGGCTCCTCCTGCTCAGGCAGTCCGCAGACTTGCACAGCCGGGCAGAGTTGTAATTTATATAACCAATAAAAATAGAAATTAATCGCTTGTTTTTAAAGCGAATTTTTGGTAAAATAACAATACCCTCCCGCCTTCGCCAAGGCTATGGCGGACAAAGAAGAGGGTATTTTATTGTTATGATGAAAAAATCCATAAAAAAATCCGCCTTCGCCAAAGCTTCGGCGGACAAGGAGGAAAAAAAGCAGGATAACGGCGTTTCTTACGCTGCTAAAGACATTTACGTTTTGGAAGGTTTGGAGCCGGTGAGAAAACGGCCGGGAATGTATATCGGTTCAACCGGAACGGATGGTTTGCATCATTTGATTTGGGAAGTCGTGGACAATTCTTTGGACGAAGCAATGGGCGGATACGCTAAAAATATCAGAGTTGAATTGTTGGAAAATAACAGAATAGCGGTGCAGGATGACGGTCGTGGTATTCCTGTTGATATTCATCCGCAGACTAAAAAATCGGCGCTTGAAGTTGTAATGTGCACTTTGCATGCCGGCGGAAAATTCGGCGGCGAATCGTATAAAATTTCCGGCGGTTTGCACGGAGTCGGTGTTTCAGTGGTTAATGCTTTATCAAAATGGGTAAAAGTGGAAGTTTGCAAAGAAGGTGGGTTGTATGCGCAAGAATATAAACAAGGCAAACCGCAATATAACGTCAAGAAAATCGGAAAATGTGAGAAGAACGGCACAAAAGTTATTTTTGAAGCGGATGCGGAAATTTTTAAAGAAGGAATTAAATTTGACAGAAAAAAAATAGTTGACCATCTTCGCCAACAGGCGTTTTTGACTAAGGGAGTAAAAATAGAAATAATTGACAAGAGAGACGCTAAAGCTGCGCCGATTTATCATTCTTTTTATTTTGAAGGTGGGTTGCTGTCTTTTATCAATTATCTTAATCGTTTTAAGAAGCCGATACAAAAAGAAAATTTTTATACTCATAAAAATTATGAAAATATTGAAGTTGAAGCGTCTTTTATTTATAACCAGGAAATAGAAACTTCAGAATTAAGTTTTGCCAATAATATTTACACTCCGGACGGCGGAATGCATTTAACCGGTTTTCGTTCGGCTTTAACGAAAACATTAAACGATTACGCCAGAAATAATAATTATCTTAAAGAAAAAGACGAAAATTTTACCGGCGATGACGTGAGGGAGGGATTAGCGGCGATTATTTCCGTGAAATTACCGGAACCGCAATTTGAAGGTCAGACTAAGGCGAGATTGGGAAATCCGCCGGCGCGTACAGCTGTTGAATCTGTTATTGGCGAAACATTGAAAGAATTTTTGGAAAAGAATTCAATAGACGGTCGCGCGGTTATTGAAAAATGTATGTTGGCGCAGAAAGCGAGGAAAGCCGCTAAGGCTGCCAAAGAAACAGTTTTGCGAAAAGGCGCGCTGGAAGGAATGACTTTACCGGGCAAACTGGCGGATTGTTCAAGCAGGAAAGCCGAAGAATCAGAATTGTTTATAGTGGAAGGCGACAGCGCCGGAGGTTGTTTTGCTGGAAACGTAAAAATAGCCTTAACAGATAGCCGCAATCTTTCTTTTGAAGAATTAGTAATTGAGGATAAATCTGGCAAGAAAAATTATTGTTATACCATTCAAGAAGATGGAAGTATTGGGATTGGTGAAATAATAAATCCAAGAAAAACTAAAATTAATGCCGAAGTTTTAAAATTAGTATTAGATAATAATGAAGAAATAATTTGTACTCCTGACCATAAATTTATGTTGCGAGATGGTAGCTATAAAAAAGCGCAAGATTTGAATGTTGATAATTCTTTAATGCCACTTTATCGTAAATATTCTAAAATTGGCGGTCGGATTACAATTGATGGATATGAAATGGTATTCAATTCTAATAATCATAAATGGATTTTTACGCATCTTTTGGCCGATAAATATAATTTAGATAACGGTGTTTATATTGATAACGGCGCTTCTTATCGGCATCATAAAGATTTTAATAAATTAAATAATAACCCAGATAATTTGATTAGAATGTCAAAATTAAATCATCTTTTATGTCATACTCAAGTTCTTGAAAAAACTATTCATAGAGAAGATGTGAAAGAAAAATGTAGACAAATTCGTCAATCAAGAGAATTCCGTGTAAAAATGCGAGAAACAATGACAAAACCTGAAATGAAGAAAGTTTTAAGTGAAAGAGCGAAAAAGCAGTGGCAAGATGAAGAGTATAAAAAATATATGATTCAGAAGTTTTTGGATTTTTATAACAATAATACTGAATATAGAGAAAGGAATAATCAATTTCTTAATGAAGCGCAAAAAAAATATTGGAGTAATGAAAAGAATAAAGAAAAGCAATCCGAAAGAATTAAAAAATATTTTGAATTACATCCAGAAAAAAAGGAATTGCTTTCGCAGTTAGCGCGACAACAATGGAATAATTCAGATTTAATAAAATGGCGGTCGGAGGCAACAAAAAAACAATGGACGCTTGATTTTAGAGAAAAAAGAAAAAAAGCCTACAATAAGACTTATTTGGAAAAAGCTTTAAGCGTTTTACGCGAAATTTATCAAAGAAATGAATCGTTTAATGAAAATGACTATAATAGAATTAGAAAAATAACAAACGATAAATCTTTAATAAAATATAATACAATTTGTCAGAGATTTTTTGAGAGCGATGAACAAAAATTAAAAGAAGCAGTTGTAAGTTATAATCACAAAGTAAAAAAGATTATTCATTTAGATAAGAAAATGGATGTTTATGATATTGAAGTTCCAAGGACGCATAATTTTGCTTTAGCCAGCGGTATATTTGTCCATAATAGCGCAAAATCCGCGCGCGACCGAAGAACGCAGGCGATTTTACCCCTTCGGGGGAAAATTTTAAATGTTGAAAAAAGCCGCATTGATAAAATGCTGGCGAACAATGAAATCAAATCTTTGGTTATTGCTATGGGAACCGCCATTGCTGACAATCTTGATATTTCAAAAATCCGCTATCATAAAATTATCATAATGACTGATGCCGATGTTGACGGCGCTCATATTAGAACTTTATTATTGACTCTTTTTTATCGTTATTTCCGGCCAGTTATTGAAAATGGGTATTTGTTTATCGCTCAACCGCCGTTGTATAAAATTCAAAAAGGCAAGGATGTTCAATACGCTTATAATGATATTGAAAAAGAAAAAATCGTGAAAACTTTCGGCGGAACGTCGGGTATAAACATTCAAAGATATAAAGGTCTTGGAGAAATGAATCCTTTCCAATTATGGGAAACAACGATGAATTTTGACAATAGAATTTTGAGATTAGTGACTATTGAAGACGCCACTTCAGCCGACAGATTGTTTGATATTTTGATGGGGGAGAATGTTGAACCGCGAAAGGCTTTTATTTCAAATCAGGCGGCAATGGTGAAAAATCTTGACATATAGCCATTTTGCTTATAAAGTTATAAATTATGTTTTCAAAAATTAAATCATACATTATAGAATCTAAGCAGGAATTCAAGAGAGTTAATTGGCCGACAAAACAAGAAACGAGCCGGATGACTTTGGTTGTTGTTATTTTATCGCTGGCAACGGCTTTATTTTTAGGCGCTTTGGATTTTATATTTAGATATTTATTGGGCAAATTTATACTATAAATAATAATTTACAATTTTCAATTTACAATTTTTAATTTTTTAAATAATTTTTTAATGTTTTAATTTTTAAAAATTTAGACATTATTTATAAAATTACAAAATTAAAAATTAATTAAACATGTCCGATTCAAAATCAATAAAAATAAATAATGGGGAAAGGCACTGGTATGCCGTTCATACTTATTCTGGCTATGAAGACGCGGTGGCGCGTTATTTAAAACAGAGGATAGATTCCTTGGAAATGAACGATAAAATTTTTAATATTATTGTTCCGAAAGAAAAAAAGATTAAAATAAAAAATGGGAAAAGAAGAGAAGTGGAAGAAAAAATATACCCGGGATATGTTTTGGTTGATATGGCAATGAGCGACGATTCGTGGTATGTTGTGAGAAATACTCCGCGCGTTGCGGGTTTTGTCGGAGCGAATTCCACTGAACCGGCTCCGCTTTCACAAAAAGAAGTTGACGCTTTATTGTCGCGAATGGGCGATAATGAGCCGAAATTCAAAGTGGAATTTAATGTCGGTGAAACGGTTAAAATCACTGATGGGCCGTTTAAAGACAGCGAAGGTAAAATCAGCGAAATTGATGAAGAACACGGTAAATTAAAAGTGATGGTTCCGATTTTCGGCAGAGAAACAGCCGTGGAATTGGATTCGTTGCAAGTACAGAAGATCTAAGAGATGCCAATAACGCGAATGTAATGCCAATCTATAAATTGCAAATATACGAATATAATTTATTCGCAATTCGTAAAATTGGCATAAGATTTGTAAATTTGTATCATAATTTTTATGAAGGAAATAAAAACAACATTAAAACTTCAAATTCCGGCTGGCGCCGCTAATCCGGCTCCTCCGATTGGTCCGGCCTTGGGACAACACGGCATAAACATTGCCCAATTTTGTCAGCAATTCAATGAAGCCACAAAAGAAATGGTTGGCAGTATTATTCCGGCGGAAATCACGATTTTCGTTGATAGAACTTTTGAGTTTAAGCTGAAAACTTCGCCGGCTTCGGATTTATTAAGAAAAGCAGCCGGGATTGAAAAAGGCGCGGGTAATCCTTTAAAAAATAAAGTTGGCAAAGTAACTAAAGCTCAAATTCGCGAGATTGCCGAAAAGAAAATGGTTGATTTAAATGCTAACGATGTTGAAGCGGCAATGAAAATCATTGAAGGAAGCGCAAGGAGTATAGGGATTGAAGTTATTTAACTTAAAAGTTTTTAAGTTTGCAAGTTAATAAGTTTTTTAGTTTTTAAAAAAGGGGGTGGCAAAGGCCGCCCTTTTTTTATTTGACAAACCTGCGACTAACAACAGACATAAAACCTGGTTCTGATGTCTGTGAAGTAAAATGGGTGCCCAAACGCGATGTCGTAAAATTCTGCGATTCTGAGTCAATCTCTTTATGGCCCGAAAAAATTAGAGAATATTTTAATTTGTAAAAAAAAGGATGGCAATAGCTGTCCTTTTTTATTATAATATAAAAGATGACTTATGCGCCTACAATCGGCTTAGAAATTCACGTTGAACTAAAAACACGCACCAAAATGTTTTGCGGGTGTTTGAATAATCCTGACCCCTCACCCTTAGAAGGTTGCGAAGCTGTTTGTTTCGAGAGAAGTTTATCTTTTAAGGGTGAGGGGAAACAACCAAATACTAATATTTGTCCGATTTGTTTGGCTCATCCCGGGACGCTTCCAGTAGCGAACAAAAAAGCCATTGAAGCGGTTTTAAAATTGGGTTTAGCTTTAAATTCAAAAATTCCTGAAACATCAAAATTTGACCGTAAAAATTATTTTTATCCGGATTTGCCGAAAGGATATCAAATTTCTCAATATGACAAGCCATTGGTTATTGGGGGCGAACTTAATGGTGTAAAATTAACAAGAGTGCATTTAGAAGAAGATACTGCAAGATTATTACATTCAACAATTGACAATAAACAATTGACAGAAAATTTAAAGTTAAATGTCAAAGGTCAAAGGTCAAATGTTAGTTTAGTGGATTTCAACCGAGCAGGTGTCCCTTTAATGGAGTTGGTGACAGAGCCGGATATTAAAACAGGCGAGCAGGCTGTGGCTTTTGCCAAAGAATTGCAAATAATTTTGCGTTATTTGGACATTTCCGATGCGGATATGGAAAAAGGGCAAATGAGGGTGGAAGCCAATATCTCCATAAGTAAAGACAGTAAATTTGGAGTAAAGGTAGAAGTTAAAAATTTGAATTCCTTTCGGGCTGTTCAGGGCGCGATTGATTATGAAATAAAAAGGCAGGAAAAAGTTTTAGAAAAAAGCGAGAAAGTTATTCATGAAACGCGCGGCTGGAATGAGGGCAGGGGGACTACTATAAGTCAGCGCGTTAAAGAAGAAGCGCATGATTATCGATATTTTCCGGAACCGGATTTACCGATAATAGATATTTCTAAATTTGATTTAAACGGATTAAAAGCGGAAATTCCGGAATTGCCGCAGCAAAAACGCGAAAGATTTATTAAGGAATACGGATTAAAGCCGGAACAGGTGGAAATTTTTGTTGAAGACCAAGATTTAGCCGGCTATTTTGAGGCGTCAGTTTCGGAATTAAATACGGATTTGCATGGGCAAGAAGCGGTTAATATGCTTTTTAATTATCTCTCAAGCGATATTAAGGGGTTGACAAATGAATTAGGGATTGGTATAAAATCATTAAATATCACGCCGGAAAATTTTGCGGATTTGATTGTTTTGGTTGTTAAGGGAGAAATTTCCAGTCGCATTGCCAAAGATTTAATAATGGAAATGCATAAAAACGGCGCTGACTCGCGGCAAATTATTGAAGAAAAAGGCTGGAGCCAGATTTCAGACGATACGGAAATTGAAAATGCGATTAAGGAAATGATGGCTGAAAACGCGTCAGCTGTTAATGATTATAAAAACGGCAAAGAAAATATTTTGCAGTTTTTAATCGGCAAAACAATGGCAAAATTAAAAGGTCGGGGCAACCCGGAAAAAATTAAAAAACAGTTGAAATCAAAGCTTCTTTCTTAATATTGTCACAAAAGAGAAGCAGATTCGTTTTTTAATATAGTAGATTAAAATAAAAATTAAAGAGGATATGGAAATGTTTGGAGAAAACAAATTTAAAAATGATGATGATGTGATTTATAGGTGCGGCAATTGTGGATATGAAAGTAAAGAGATATTTTCTAAGTGCCCCGAGTGTGGTTTTGAGGATATCCGTGAAATTAAAAACGATATTGTT
>CAYOSD010000005.1:8299-17372 GCA_964406565.1 uncultured Candidatus Saccharibacteria bacterium
AAAAGAGTCTAAAAAAAATTATTTGAAATTACAAATAAAGACATAGACGATTTTTTTAATGAGCCTCCAACAGAGGCGAAAAAAATAATTTCAAAACCGGAATTAGAAAAAAAGGAAAGTGAAGAGGTTAAAAAACCCATAGATAATATTTTTGGGTTGATTCAAGATGAAATTAGTCGTTTAAAATCGGGGGAAATAGGTGATAAACAAAAAAAATATTTAAAAAACCAAATTAAAAGTATTCTAAAAGAATACCTGAGTAGAGAATTTGAAAATTTAAAAAATATTGAGGATATTCGATTATTAAGAGGAGATTGGCTAAGAAGCTCAAAGCAGAAAATTTTTCAGACAATGATGTTGGAATTAAAAGAAAGGATTTTATTAAAATACGGTTATCCGTCGGATATAATGGAAATATTTAGAGGCGCCGCAAATGAAATAGAAATAGACGAAATAAAAAGAGAAAATAAAATTTAGTTTTCTTCCTTTTTTATTTTAAAAATTGTTGTGTTAGTTTTCGCGCTTCGCCGTCATTATCAATCCAATGGATTTTTTCATCTTTTTTAAACCATGTCATTTGGCGTTTGGCGTAGCGATAAATTTCTTTTTCCAAACTTTCAACCATTTCCTTTTTATTTATCAAACCGCGTAAATAGCGCGAAACGTATCTGTATTCAAGCCCCAAATCATCAAGCCGTTGCCATGATAATTTTTGATTATAATGGAGATTTTTTACTTCCTTAATTATTCCATTAAGGCGTTTTATCAGCCGTTTTTTAATTAAATATTTTAATTCTTCGGGGGATTTTTTTATTCCTATTTTTAAAATAGAAGCGGATTGACGCGGATTTCCAAAAGATAGAAGCGGATTAACGCGGATATCATTTAGCGATGGCGTTGGTTTTCCTGTTGATATACAAATCTCCAGCGCTCTAATCAGCCGTCGACGGTTGTTTTTATCAATATTGGTGGCGCGTCGGGGGTCTAATTTTTTAAGCTGTTCAAAAAGTTTTTCGGTGGATTTTTTCTCCAATTGTTTTCGTAATTTCGGTTGAGGCGGTACTTGGGGAAATTGATAATCATAAATCAAGGCGTCAATGTATAATCCGGTTCCTCCGCAAATAATCGGAATTTTGTCGCGTTTAATAATATTAATAAGCGTTTTTTTGGCGAGTTTTTGGTATTGAGTGACCGTAAAAGTTCGTTTCGGCGAAGCGACATTTAAAAGATAGTGAGGAATACCGCGCATTTCTTTTTTTGTGATTTTTCCGCTTCCGATATTAAGGCCTTTATAAACTTGCCGCGAATCAGCGGAAATAATTTCGCCGTCTATTTTACGGGCGATTTTTACGGCTAAATTGCTTTTTCCGCTTGCGGTCGGTCCGAGAATAACGATAAGTTTATAAGGGATTGACATATTTTTTTAATATGCTAACCTATTTTTAGTATTAAATCAATTAAATAAAGAAAGGGAGGTGGGAAAAATGCCGAATACTGAAAAAGTAGAAAGAATAGTTTTAAAAATCAACAAACTATATAATTGCGATGAGGATGTTAAAGACCCACTTCCTTACGGCATTTTTATTTTAAATTACTTTATCCAAAACCTCTCTTTTTATTTTTTCAATAAGTTTTTCAATTTTTATTTCGCCTTCTTGACCGCGTTTGTAATGGCGGATATTAACGGAATTATTTTGGGATTCTTTGTCGCCGATAATCAAAATATACGGAATTTTTTGCATTTCCGCTTCGCGGATGCGTTTTCCCAAAGTTTCATCGCTTGGAGCGAGTTCAACGTCAATGCCGTTATCTTTTAATTCTTTTAAAATTTTTTCAGCGTAATCATTTTGTTTTTCGCTGATTGCCAGAATTTTCACTTGAACGGGAGCCAACCATAAAGGCAAAGCGCCGCAGGTTTTTTCAATAAGAAAAGCAAAAAATCGGTCAAACGAACCGAAAATCGCGCGGTGGATGACAATCGCCGGTTTTTCTTTGCCGTCTTGAGCAATATAAGAAAGATTGAATTTTGGAGCGGAATAATAATCAACTTGAATAGTGGCGATGGTGTCTTCTTTGCCGTATAAATCTTTCATTTGAATGTCTATTTTGGGTCCATAAAACGTCGCTTCGCCGATTGCTTCAACGAATTTATGTCCCATATTTTGAAGGGATTTTTTGAGAACATTTTCCCCGCGTTTCCATATTTCTTTTTCCTTACTGTGCCCCGCACCAAACTTTGTTTTGGTGCGCGGGTTCTTGAAATTCGGCAGAGAGAGGCGATACCAATAATCTTTTATTCCAAAATCGTCAAAAACTTTTTTATGCAAATCTAAAATGGAAATAATTTCTTTTTCCAAATTTTCTTCGGTGGCGTAAATATGGGCGTCGTTTTGCGTGAATCCTCTTACTCGGATAAGTCCGGAAAGCACACCAGAACGTTCATAACGATAAACAGTGCCGAATTCCGCGATTCTTAAAGGCAGTTCGCGGTAGCTTCGTTTGCCGTGTTTGTAAATTGAATGATGATGCGGGCAATTCATCGGTCTTAGATAATATTTTTCATTATCAATCGTAATCGGCGCGTACATATCGTCTTTATAATGCGCCAAGTGGCCGGATTTTTTATATAAATCTTCTTTGGCGATTTGCGGAGTGAGAACATGCAGATAGCCGTTTTCTTTTTCAATTTCATAAATATAATCTTCCAGTTTTTTGCGGATGGCGTAGCCCTTGGGTAACCAAAGGGGGAGTCCTTTGCCGATTTGTTCGTCAACCATAAATAAGCCGAGTTTTTCGCCGATATTGCGGTGGTCGCATTTTTCCGCCAATTCCATTTTTTTCAGATAATCCTCTAATTCTTTTTTAGTTTCAAACGCCACGCCGTAAATGCGCGTTAGCATTTGGTTTTTTTCTGAGCGCTGCCAATACGCGCCCGCGATTTTCGTGAGTTTAAAGGCGTCGGGATTGATTTCTTTTGTAGATTTAATATGCGGCCCGGCGCATAAATCAATAAATGGAATTATGAATTGTGAATTATGAATTATGGATTTATTGCCGAAAGTTTTGTAAATTAAAATTGGTTTTTTTGTTTTTTGTATTTCTTTTATAAGTTCCAGTTTGTAGGGTTGATTTTTGAAAAGTTTTTTAGCTTCAGTAGAAGTAATAATTTCTTTTTTGAATTTTAAATTTTGCTTTATTAATTCGCGGATTCTTTTTTCCAGTTTTGGCAAATCTTCGGGAGAAATAGAAATTCCTCCGAAATCATAATAAAAGCCGTTTTCAATTGTCGGCCCGATACCTAATTTGGCGTTTGGAAATTTTTCCAAAATCGCCATCGCCATTAAATGGGCAAGCGAATGGCGTATTTTTTCAAGATTTTTATTATCCATAATTAAAATAATAATATCACATCGGGGCTGAATTTATAACTCCACCGCGCTTTGGGCGATAAGTTTCGGCTCGTTGTCTTTTTGCGACAGTCGGCCCTCAACGATTAAAACATTATTTTCTTGCCAGAGTTCGGGATTTTTTACAAGCGTATCGTTAAAAACAACAATTTCCACATTGTCGCTCAAGTCTTCAATTTTGGCGAAAATCATCGGCTGACCGGTTTTGGTGGTTATTTTTTTAATACTCGTTAAAACGCCGGCAATTCTGTGCAATCCGCCATTCGTAGTAATTTTTATGGTTTTTAATTCTTTAATCGGCTTTACTTTATTCATTAGTAGTTTTCGTTCGTGCCTATTTAGAGGATGTTCGGAAATATAAAGCCCAACCAATTCTTTTTCCCATTGGAGTTTTTCTTTAGTTGAAGCGGAAGTCGCGGGTTTTAATTGCAAGACGCCATTTGAAGAATAATCCGAGCCAAAAAGGCTGTTTTGCGACAAAGTTTGTGATTTTTTGAGATTTTGGCTGAATGACAATATCTCGTCTATGTTCGCTAAAAGCTGGCCGCGTTCAAAACCAAGAGAATCAAAAACGCCGGCCTTAATCAAGCTTTCCAGAGATTTTTTATTCAAATCTTTATGGAGAACGCGGTTTATAAAATCGGAAAAATTTTGAAACGGACCGGCTTTGAATCTTTCCTGAATAATCGCTTCAACCACATTGGCGCCGACATTTTTAATGCTTAATAATCCGAAACGAATGGCGGATTTTCCTTCCGGAGCGAAATCAACAAAACTGGCGTTGATGTCCGGCGGAAGCACCGAAACGTTCATTTTTTTCGCTTCATTAATAAGAAACGCAATTCTTTCTACATCTCCGGAATCAGCGTTAAAAAGGGAAGTCGTGAATTCAATAGTATAATGGGCTTTCAAATAAGCGGTGCGATAGCCGATTAAGGCATAGCAAGCGGCGTGACTTCTATTAAAACCATATTTGGCGAAGGGAGGAAAAAGTTCCCAAATAGCTTCAGCTATTTTTTGTTCAATGTTGTTTTTTTTCATCCCCTCAATCAGTTTTTCTTTTTGGATATCAAGCAGGAATTTTATTTTTTTGCCGATAGCTTTTCTCAATATGTCCGCTTCCGCCAGGCTAAAGCCAGCCAAATCTCTGGCGATTCTCATCATCTGCTCCTGATAAATTCCGATGCCATAAGTATTTTTTAGAATTGGTTCAAGTTTCGGGTGAAGGTATTTTACTTCTTCAATTTTGTGTTTTCTTTTGATATAGCTCGGGATAAGTTCAATCGGTCCCGGTCGGTAAAGCGCGTTCATAGCGATGATGTCTTCAAATTCAGTCGGTTTTAATTCTTTTAAATATCGGCGCATACCGTCGGATTCAAGCTGGAATACGGAAGAGGTTTCGCCTTTTTGTAAAAGTTCAAAAGTTTTTTTGTCATTAAGCGGGAGTTCGGAAATTTCTATTTTTTCACCTCGTATTTCTTTAACGAGCTTAATTGTTTCCTCAATAATCGTCAGATTTTTTAATCCAAGAAAATCCATTTTTAACAGCCCAATCGCTTCAAGGCTATTCATATCAAATTGAGTGATGATAACGTCGGTAGTTTGCGGCGCGTATTGCAAGGGAACGTAATTAGTGAGGGGTTCTTTACTAATAACGACTCCGCAGGCGTGGACCGAAGCGTGTCGCGCTACGCCTTCAAGATGTTTTGCCGCTTTAATTATTTTTTTGGCGTCGAGATTCATTTCGCAAAAATTTCTTAATTCTTGGGATGTTTCCAGCGCTTCTTCTATGCCCAACCCAAAGGGGATAAGTTTGGCTATCTGGTCGCCTAAAATATATGGAAATCCAAGCGCCCGCGTGCTGTCGCGAACGGCTCCTCTTGCCGCCATTGTTCCAAATGTGATTATTTGCGCCACTTTGTCATCGCCGTATTTTTGTTTGACGTATGCCAAAATTTCATCGCGTCGCTTGTCCGCGAAATCAATATCAATATCCGGCATGGAAATTCTTTCAGGATTCAAGAATCTTTCAAAAAGCAAATCGTATTTAAGAGGGTCAATGTCGGTAATGCCCAGAATATAAGAAACAACGCTGCCGGCTGCCGAGCCTCTACCCGGGCCTACGGCAATGCCGTGATTTTTTGCCCAATTAACGAAATCTTGCACGATTAAAAAGTAATCGGCGAATTTCATTTTTTTAATAATTTCAATTTCATAAGTAATTCGTTCCGTTATTTTTGCGTCGGGTTTTGGATAGCGGTTGCGGGTTTTTTCATTTATTAATTTTTCAAGTTCTTCATCGGCGGAGAGGCCATTTTCCAATGGAAAAGACGGCAAAAGAATTTGGTTAAGATTCAGTTCCACATTGCAACGTTCGGCTATTTTTACCGTATTAATAATTGCTTCGGGAAAATCTTTTCCGCTCGAGGCGGAAAAAAATTCTTCCGCTTGTTCTAAAGAAAACATTGAAAAGTCGTCTGATTTTATTGAAAGCCGTCCTTCGTCATTTATTTTATTGCCGGTTTGAACCGCTAATAGAATGTCTTGATAATCGGCGTCTTCGGGTTTGAGGTAATGGATGTCCTGAGTGGCGACAAGCGGGATGCCGGTTTTTTCATGGATTTTAATTATGCCTTCTTGGGATTTAACAACTTCTTTAATATGGGGGTGGTGTCCGATTTCCAGAAAAAAATTTCCTTTACCGAAAATTTCTTCATATTCTAAAGCTGTTTTTTCTGCCGCTTCAAGGTTATTATTAATAATGAGTTGCGGTATTTCTCCCTTGGGACAGCCCGATAAAGCAATAATGCCTTCATGATATTGGCGGAGAAGTTCTTTATCCACTCTTGGTTTGTAATAAAATCCTTCTAAGTTCGCCTTAGTTGCTAATTGAAGAATGTTTTGCCAACCGACGTTATTTTCTGCCAATAAAGTGAGGTGAAAATACCTATCGTCATTCTTGCCGGCGGTTTTTTCAAAACGGCTTTTGGGGGCGATATATGTTTCAATTCCTAAAATTGGCTTGATTTCCGCTTTTTTGGCTTTTTGATAAAATTCAACGGCGCCGTAAAGATTGCCGTGGTCTGTAAGGGCGAGCGCTTTCATTCCTAATTCCTTAGCTCGGTTGATAAGGCCGTCAATTTTAGCAAGACCGTCAAGCAGAGAATAATGGCTATGCGTGTGAAGGTGAACAAATTTCATAATGGTATTATAATTAGATTATGCGTAAAAGAAAATTAAGTCAAAAATTTATCTCGCACCTTTCCGCGGAGCGGAAAGGTGCGGAGTTTATTATCGGCATAGATGAGGTTGGACGGGGAGCGTTGGCAGGACCGGTTACTGTGGCAGCAGTTTTGCTGCCGCAGAAATTTCAAATTCCAAATATCAAATATCAAATAAATTCTAAATATCAAAAATCAAACTTTAAAATTAAACTAAAAGATTCAAAAAAACTTTCAGCAAAACATCGCGAAGAATGGTTTAAATGGATAAAACAATATTCTAACATTCTCAAGAATGTTAGAATGTTTTATGCCATAGCCAATGTGTCGCCTAAAATTATTGATAAAATAAATGTTTCTCAAGCGGCAAATTTAGCCGCCACCCGCGCAGTTAAAGCACTCACAATTAACAATAAACAATTAACATTTAACAATTATAAAATATATTTAGACGGCGGTTTGCATCTCAATAAAGTTAATTGTAAATTGTTAAACGTTAAATGTATTATTAGGGGCGACGAAAAAATTCCGGCAATTTCTTTGGCTTCCATTGTCGCCAAAGTCCATCGCGATAAGTTAATGAAGCGGCTTCATAAAAAATATCCGCGCTATAATTTTATCAATAATGTTGGTTATGGCACAAAAAAACATATTAAGGCGTTGCGCAAATTCGGCCGCACTCCAATCCACCGCAAAAGTTTTAAATTTTAAATTATATTTTTAGTAAGAGAAAAGATTTTTCTGAAACCTAAACGGAAGCGCAGCCGGGCACTCAATGTTTTGAGTGTTCGGCGTGAGCGGGTTGAAGAAAAATCTTTTCTCTTGCTTTGTCGCATATTGTCTCTAAAAATTGTAAAACAACGCTAATTTTTATATAATTAAATCTAATGAAAGATAAATTTTATATTACAACTGCCATTGATTATGTGAATTCTGTCCCGCACTTGGGTCACGCCTTGGAAAAAGTTCAAGCCGACGCCATTGCCCGTTATCAAAGAATTACTGATAAAGATGTTTATTTTTTGACCGGTGTTGACGAGCACGGAATAAAAATCATCCGCTCCAGTCAGGATGCCGGTAAAAGCGTGAAAGATTTTGTCAATGAAAATAGCGGGAAATTTGCGGAATTAACAAAGAAACTGGATATTTCTAATAATAATTTTATCCGCACTTCCGACCGCGAACGTCATTGGCCCGGCGCGCAATTGCTTTGGAAAAAACTTGTTGAAGCGGGAGATATATATAAGGGAAAATACAGCGGATATTATTGCGTGGGTTGCGAGGCTTATGTGACGGAAAAAGATTTAATTGACGGCAAGTGCCCTTATCATTTTAAAGAGCCGGAAAAAATAGAAGAAGAAAATTATTTTTTTAAACTTTCCCGTTATGTTGATGAGATAAAAAATAAAATAGAATCGGGTGAATTGAAAATTTTACCGGAAAGTAGAAAAAATGAAATATTGGGAATGATAAAAGAAGGAGTGGGGGATATAAGTTTTTCCCGGCCTAAAGAAAAATTATCCGATTGGGGAGTGCCGGTGCCGGATGACGAATCGCAGTTGATGTATGTTTGGTGCGACGCGCTTGCCAATTATATTTCCGCGCTCGGTTATGGTTCTAATAATGAAGACAATTTAAAAAAATTCTGGCCGGCTGATTTGCATATTATTGGTAAGGATATTTTGCGCTTCCATGCTTTGATTTGGCCGGCGATGCTGATGTCGGCAAAATTGCTGTTGCCTAAAACTATTTTTGTTCACGGCTTTATTCTTTCTAACGGTAAAAGAATGTCCAAGACTCTTGGCAATGTCATTGACCCGTTTTATTTGGCGGAAAAATACGGCGTAGATGCGACACGTTATTATTTATTGCGTGAAATTACGCCTTTTGAAGACGGCGATATTACAGAGGAAAAATTCAAAGAAGCGTATAACGCCAATTTGGCGAACGGCTTGGGAAATTTAACGGCGAGAATAATGAAAATGAGTGAACAATATTTGGATAATAAAGAATTAAGAATTAAGAATTATGAATTACCAAATGATTTTAAAAATCTAATGGATAATTTTGGATTAAATAAGGCGATGGATTTGATTTGGGAAAAAATTTCCGAATTGGATTTACATATTCAAAAAACAGAACCCTTTAAACTTATAAAAACGGATGAAAAAAAGGCGAAAGAAATTTTAGTGGAACTTGTTTTAGGACTTCAGAATATCGCTTTAATGTTAAAACCTTTTTTACCGCAAGCTTCGGAAAAGATTTTAAAATCCATTGAATTAAACAAAATGCCGGAAACATTGTTCCCGCGCGTTTAATTTTGTATAATAAAAATATAAACAAAAAGCTGCAGAATACAGATAATTTACAAATATACAGATGTAAAATATTTAATCCGTATATCCGTATGAATCCGTAATCAGTAGCCATGCTATGAAACTAACT
>CAYOSD010000006.1:0-2222 GCA_964406565.1 uncultured Candidatus Saccharibacteria bacterium
TCGCTCCCGGTCAGTCAGCGGTGTTTTACTTGCCCGCCATAGCTTCAGCGAAGGCGGGTGATAAAAAGCGTCCTTCAGCAAACTCAGGATTAAAAATGCTTGGCGGGGGGGTTATTATTTGATAAAATTTCCAAATGACGTTATACACTCGCAAAGGGGACAAAGGGGATACAGGCGCGTTTGGCTGTAAACAAAGATTTTCCAAAAATTCTGCCTTAACCGAAGCTTTGGGAAGCTTGGATGAAATAAATTCCTTATTGGGAATCTGTAAAATTAAAGCGCGGGATTTAAAATTTAAGATTTATGATTTAAGTTTATTTGAAATTATAGAACAAGTCCAGCAAAATCTTTTTATTATTCAAGCGAATATAGCGGGCTTGCCCGCCAAAGCCTCGGCGAAGGCGGGCGCGGATAAAAAAATAACGCAAGAAAAAATCATTGATATGGAAAAAATCATTGATAATATAGAAAAAGAATTAATGCCGATTAAAAGTTTTTTTCTACCCGGCGGAATGGAATTATCCGCTTATTTGGATTATGCAAGGGCGACTATAAGACAAACTGAAAGGCGAGTAGTGGCTTTATCAGACTTGTCCGCCGAAGCTTCAGCGAAGGCGGAAACACAAAAAATAGACGATGAAATTATCGCTTATTTAAACCGGCTTTCTTCTCTTTTTTACGTTTTAGCAAGATTTGTAAATTTAAAATCAAAAATAAAAGAAACACCGCCGACATATTGAAATGCGCCTTCACGAAATCGCTTTTTACGCAATCACTTTTTTCCTCATCGGCGTTTTTGCCGCCAGTTTTAATTTAAATTTCGCGATTATCGTTTTATCCGCTTTTTTAACGGCAATAATATTTTTATTCTTTCATTTTCTAAAATTTTATTCATTCCAACATTCTCAAGAATGTGAGAATAAACTAATTATCACCTCTTTTTTGTCTTTATTTATTATTATCGGCGCTTTTTATTATAATTCATACGACGCAAGACAAATACAAAGCGTCGATATCCCATTTAGCGAAAAAACAACTTTTAACGGGATGGTAGTTGATTATCCGCAAAGAGGCAATGCGCAAAAGCTTATAGTAAGTATTCAGCCACCTTATTCCGGGAAAATTCTGGTTATTACTAAACCATATCCATCTTATAATTATGGCGATTTAATCCAATTTAAAGGCGCAATTAAACGGCCGGAGCCGAAAAATTACGCCGATTATCTCGCGAAAGACAATATATTCGGAATAATAAATTTCCCAAAAACTGAATTTCTCGCTGAAAACCAAGCATCATATTTAAAATCCCACCTTTTTAAATTAAGAGAAAATATTATCGTTAATTTTCAAAAAACTTTACCGCCGGAAAAAGCGGCGTTTTTATCGGGAATTACATTGGGAGAACGCGCGGAATTTTCCAAAGAATTAAAGGATAAAATGAGCGCCAGCGGAACCACTCATTTAGTGGCGCTTTCCGGTCAAAACATCACGATCATAGTCATCGCCATATCGTCTTTTTTCGGATTTTTTAGCCGACGAAAATCCGTTTTTTGGCTTACTCTTTTAATAATCACATTTTTTGTTTTAATGACCGGCGCCGAAGCGTCAGTGGTTAGAGCCGCCATTATGGGAGGAATAATCTTGCTGGCAAAACAAATAAGTAGAATTCACAGTATGCGCAACGTTATCGCGGTCGCGGCTTTTATAATGGTTTTATACAACCCTCAAGTTTTGCGTTTTGATTTTGGGTTTCAACTGTCATTCGCGGCATTAATTGGAATAGTTTATTTTTCACCGACAATAAAAAAAATTTTTAAAATGAAAGAAGGAGAGGGGTTTCTGGGTTGGCGGGAAAATTTTCTAACCACCACTTCAGCGCAACTGGCAGTTTTGCCGCTGATTTTAATAAACTTCAGCAATTTTTCACCATTATCTCTACTGGCAAATATCTTAATATTGGAAGCAATTCCTTTAACTATGATTTTCGGATTCGCGCTTGGAGCGATTGGTTTTATCTCTTTGCCAATGGCGATAATTTTCAGCTGGTTTGTTAATTTATTTTTAATTTATGAGCTGGCTATTATTGATATATTTTCAAAAATATCCTTATAAATTATTATTTGCTTTTTTCATTTTTTGCTATAAAATATAAAGAGCTTTATTGAAAAATTTAAGCCAAAGGCGTAGAATTTTTCACTATAAAACCTTTACCGAGCACTCAA
>CAYOSD010000006.1:2322-5536 GCA_964406565.1 uncultured Candidatus Saccharibacteria bacterium
ACCGAGCACTCAACATTGAGTATTGAAACAGATATTATAATATAAACATATTACGAGTATTAAATATTTTATTAAATAATTTTATTGAGTGCTCGGTTAATCACATTGGCATGTCCAAAATAACAAAAATCTTTAAATTAATCATTAAAAATCAATGGGTGCGCCTCGGAATTGCGACAATAATAGTGGCAATAATCGCCGTTGAAGCTTTTTATATCGGCTACGATAAAGGTGTTAAAAATCCTGAAACCGTTCTTATTAGGGGAGTCGCCAATATGGATGATGGGAAACCCGATGCGGTTGATTTCAATACTTTTTGGCAATCCTGGAAAATATTGAAAGAAAAATATATTGATACCGGAAAAATAGACAACCAAACTTTGGTTTACGGCGCCATTTCCGGCTTATTTGATTCACTGAAAGACCCGAATACGGTTTTTATGCCGCCGTCTGATGCTAAAAAATTCAACGAAGAAATCAGCGGAGAATTTTCAGGTGTGGGAATGGAAATCGGCATTCGCAACGAACAATTGGTTATAATTTCTCCGTTAAAAGACACTCCGGCGGAACAAGCCGGTCTTAAAGCCGGAGACAAAATTATAAAAATTGACGATAAAGTTTCCATTGAAATGGCGGTTGACGAAGCGGTCAAAATAATAAGAGGACCGCGAGGAACAACTGTCGTTTTGACAATCCAAAGAAACGGATGGAGCGAGCCAAAAGAATTTTCAATTGTTCGCGACATTATTCAGATTCCGACTATTGATTTTGAAATGAAAGAAGACAATATCGCTTATTTCCATCTTTATAATTTTTATGAAAACGCGCCTTTCTTATTTTATCAATCCGCTATTAAGGCAGCTATGCAAAATCCCAAGGGAGTTATTTTGGATTTAAGAAACAATCCGGGCGGCTATTTGGAAGCATCAGTTAATCTGGCGGGGTGGTTTTTGGAGCCGGGAGAATTAGTTGTAGCCGAAGAATTTGGCTCAGGGAAAAAAGAAGAATTCAGAGCGAATAATAGCGGTTTCTTTAAAGATTCGCCGATAGTGGTTTTAATAAACGAGGGTTCAGCATCGGCTTCGGAAATATTAGCCGGCGCTTTGCGAGACAACAGAGGAATAAAATTAATCGGTAAAAAAAGTTTTGGCAAGGGGACTGTTCAAGAACTTGAACGATTACGCGACGGCTCTTCAATTAAAATAACCGTTGCCCATTGGCTGATGCCGAACGGCGGCTTAATCGAAAAGAACGGCATAGCGCCTGACTACGAAGTAAATATAACGGAAGAAGACGTTAAAGCCGGTCGCGACCCGCAACTGGAAAAAGCGATGGAAGTTCTTAAGCAACTAATAACCACGAATCAATAACGAATTTTCACTAATCACTAATTTATAATTTGTGATTTGTGTTTATTCGTTCTTGAATTTGTGAAGATTCGTAAAATATGCAAATAATTCTCCTCCAAGACATAAAAGGCATTGGCAAAAAATTTGAAATTAAAGAAATAAAAGACGGTTATGCCCGAAATTTTTTGATTCCGCGAGGTTTGGCCAAAATAGCAACTAATGCGACGATAAAAGAATTGGAAACGAAAAAATCAGTATCGGAAAAACAAGAAAAAAAATTAAAAGCTGAATTGGAATCTTTGGCGAAAAATTTATCTCACCGCAATTTTGTTTTTTCTCTTAATGTCGGAAAAAAGGGGGAAGTTTTCGGCTCCATTACGAAAGACGACATCGAAGAGAGAATCAACGCCAATATAAACGCAAACTTGCGAGATTATATAAAAAATAACATGGAGATAAAATTGGAAAAGCCGATTAAAACAACCGACGAACATCAAATAGAAATCAATCTTGGGAAAGGAGTAAAAACAACAGTTAAAGTTATTATTGAACCGCTATCATCGTAACATAACGATGATTGCCGTCAAACTTAGTTTTCTTTTTCTTGGAAAACTTAACAATCCCCGGTTTCAGGGCATATAAAGTGTCGTCTTTAGCCCTAAGCACATTCAAACCGGGCAAATATTTCGTGCCCCTTTGGCGAATTAAAACTTCGCCGACTTTTACAGCCTGCCCTTCTTGCCTCTTTATTCCTAATCTTTGCGCTGCGGATTCTCTTCCAAGTTTGGTAGAGCCTCCGGATTTAGTATGTGCCATAATTACTATCGTAGTATCGATACCAATATACGAATAATACGAATTATACTAATATAATAATTTATAAAAGGTTTGCATTACCGTTAAATTATTTGTATCATTAGTATGATTAGTATATTCGTATCGATACTTTATGTCAATAACTAACAAGCTTATTTTTGATATTGAAACTATTGGCGTTGATTTTGACGCTTTGGACGAAACAACGCAAGATTCTTTGACGCGTTGGATTAAGAAAGAATCAAACGGCGAAGAAGAATACCAAGTAGCCCTAGAAGAACTTAAAAACGGCCTGGGATTTTCTCCTTTAACCGGCGAAATTGTGGCTATTGGAGTCTTGGATTACACAAAAAATCAAGGCGTGGTTTATTTCAACGCGCCAGGAGAAAAAATAGAAGAATTTAAAGAAAACGGAATTACTTTTAAACAAGCAACGGAAAAAGAAATGTTAGAGCAATTTTGGAACGGCGCGAAAATGTATGACGAATTTATTGGCTTCAGCAGTCGCGCGTTTGACGGGCCGTTTTTAATGATTCGCTCCGCTTATCATGGCATCAGACCGACAAGAAATCTTTCCGAAAGCCGATATGTTTACCAACAAAAAACCTGCACTCATATTGATTTAATTGACCAACTTACATTCCAAGGCAATATGCGTAAAAAGGGAAGCTTGCATCTTTGGAGTAAACTTTTTGACATAAAAAGTCCGAAAGAAGATGGCGTTACCGGAGACGATGTGGGTAGATTGTTTAAAGAAAAAAAATTTTTGGATATCGCGCGATACAATGCCGGAGACTTAAAAGCGACAAAAGCGCTTTATGATAAGTGGAATAATTATCTTAATATATGAATGAAAAATTATCAGAATTTAAAGAGTGGTTTAGGGAAAATCAAAAAAATATCCTTTTAACGTTTTTAATTATTATCGTCGCCACTTTAAGTTTCGGACTCGGCTATCTGGCAAACCGCGAATTCACCCGCGCCCCGATTGTAATTGAAAAATGCTCGGAGTAATTTACTATAACAACTTCTTACGATCGTTAACAAGT
>CAYOSD010000006.1:5636-11242 GCA_964406565.1 uncultured Candidatus Saccharibacteria bacterium
TTTGTTTATCGCGGAGACCGTCGGCGAGAAAAGATTTTTTGTAATAATAAATAAAAAAGTTTTAAAGATATCCAACTTTCTTTAACCAAAAATCATTTTCCCATTCCCAAAGTTTTTTTCCTCCCAAAAACGCCTTATAGTCCTCCTGCCAATAGGGGAATTCCTTAAGTTCTACTTCGCCGCGAAGTTCCGACCACTTATGTTCGCATTTCTCATAATTTACGCCGATTTTAACTCTTGGCGCGCGAATTTTATCCCGACCACCCTTAGAACGCAAAATCGCGCCACACTTCAGGCAAATCTTATTTTGGTCAATCCTTAAAATCCATCTCGTTTGAAGATTATTTAAACTGCTTTGCAAAGCCGCCATATAAGCCGATGTTTGAAGATTATAATCGCGATAGATGGCTTGAGAGGTTTTAATGTCCAAAACGCCGAATTTACCGTCAATCAAAGCCACTGCGTCCAATGTGCCAGCATAACGGTCTCCATAATGGACAACTTGTTTTTCCACGTATTCCGGGTCAACTTGAATATTTTTCATCTCAATAAATTTCTGAAGCGCTTCAATTGAAGGCGCGATAGACGGGTCGATAATAGGGGATCCGCCGATAAAAATTTTCTCCGCCGCTTCATGGATTAAAGTGCCCTCACCGGCAGATTTTTCTTTTATGGATTCTCCTTCGGCGAAATTATTTAATTCCGCGTAAAATCTATAAAGCGCCGGCTTGGCTTTTATTTCAACGATTTTGGTAACGCGAGGATACCAAGTGCCGTCTATGTCATAGCCGGATAATTTTTTAAATTGTTCAATATTGGAATAATAATACATCGGCTTATTTTATCAATTTATCGGTCATTTTGTAAATATCGCCAGCTCCCATCATTATTACTAACGCTGATTTATGCTGATTTAAAACTGATTTATGCTGATTTTGAATAATGATTTGTTTTAAAGTTTTTGAAAGGTTTTTGGTCCGCCAATTGGCGGATTTAAGATATAAAACATTAATAGGTGATTTTCTTTTAATCGCCTCGGCTAATTTTTGAGAATTAACGCTTTGTTTAGTTTCTTCGCGGCCTTTAACTTTAAAGATATCTAAAAGAATTAAAGTATCGGCGTCGTCAAAAGCCCCTGCAAACTCCTTAAAAAGTGATTTCAGCCTTTTCTCTTGATGTGGCTGAAAAACGCATATAATAGCCGATTTGGGCCATTTTTGACGTATTCCAGCGAGTGTTGCTTTAATTTCCGTGGGATGATGGGCATAATCGTCGTAAACTGGAATTATGAATGATGAATTATGAATTATGGAATTTTCATTCGTTATTCTTAATTTATTATTCATTATTCTTAATTCACCCCTGTATTCCATTCTGCGCCAGGCGCCGCGATATTCGCTCAAAGCGTCAAAAATTTTTTTATCATTTATATTTAACGCTTTTGCCAAAGTATAAACTCCCAAAGCGTTGGAAACATTATGCTCGCCGGAAACCTTTAAAATCTTTCTCAATTTATTACATTGCGCCTGCGATCGCTGGTCTAATGTAACACTATGCCAATACAACTTAAGATTATTTTTTTGGCCGATTTTTTTAATTTTATTTCGCAAACTAAATAAATTTTTATTATCTTTGTTCAAAATTAAAATTCCGCCATACTGAATATTACCGATGAATTTTAAAAAAGATTTTTTGATTTCAGCAAGATTTTTATAATAATCTAAATGTTCCAAATCTATATTGGTAATAATAGCGCCAAAAGGGGAGTAATTTAAAAACGCGCCAGTATATTCATCAGCTTCAATAATTAATAATTTACTTTTTCCGCTGCGGAAATTGTTTCCGCCAGCTGGCGGAGTAAATTCTTTTAGTTTTGTCCCGATAATTACCGTCGGGTCTAAACCCGCTTTTATAAAAACCAACGAAGCCATCGCCGTAGTAGTGCTTTTGCCGTGAGCGCCGGCAATGGCAATTGTTTTATATTGTTGCGCAAGCTCGCCAAGCGCTTCAGCGTACGACTTAAAAGGGATTCCTAATTGTTCAGCTTTTTTAATTTCCGGATTATCTTTTTTAATCGCCGCGCTATGGATTATTAAATCAACGCCCTTGGCAATATTAACCGGTTTATGGCCGATAAAAATTTTAATTCCTTCTTTCTTTAATTGGTCGGTTAATTCTGATGGAGAAGTATCTGAACCGCTTATTATATTCCCTTTAGATAAAAAATAACGCGCTAACGCGCTTACTCCAATGCCTCCTATTCCTATAAAATGAACTGCTTTCTTATGTGGGTGATTGCTTTTTCTCATTCTCTCATCTGTCGCACAATATACATTTTGCGACACAACAAACGTTGTATCGCAAAATCAGTATATCTTTTTAAAAATATCCCAAAACCAAATTAACTAAATCAATTGTAAATTGCAAAACAATGCCGAATACTCTGCTGAATATGTCCCAAACCCACAAAACGATGTCTTTTAATAAAAAAGATATCCTATCGGCTAATACCAATACCAAATTAAACAATTCTTTTAATTTATCAGCCAATGGGTTATTTAAAAATATGTCTAAAATTGATTTATCCATTTTTTAATTTATTTATCGCGATTTCAATGCGTCCCAGCGATTCTTTTTTCCCCAAAACTTCCATAATTTCAAACGGTCCGGGCGATGCTTGTTTGCCACTCAGAGCCGCTCTTAAAGGCCAAAGTAAGTCGCCAACGCCGTAATTTTCAGTAAATGGCATAATTATTTGCTCCAAGCTTATCTTATTAAAGCTTATTTCATCAATTTTATCAAGTTCGTTTGCCAACATCTTTAAATTTTCAGCCGTTTTCCCCGAAGATGTTTCGCGCCATATTAAAAGTTTTCCATCATAATTAGGCAATTCAAAAAAGAAATCCGCTAAATTTTTAAATTCGGCCAGCGTTTTCATTCTTTCTTTTTCCGTTTCAATCGCTTTAATAAGCAATTTTTCATTGGCTTGCCACGTTAAAGGAATAAAACTTTTAATTTCCAGCGCCAATCTCGATGTGTCCATTTTCTTAATATATTGGGAGTTTAACCAATCCAGTTTATCAATGTTAAAAACCGCTCCTGATTTTTGAACGCGCTTTATGTCAAATTCCTTAATTAATTCTTCCAATGAAAAAATTTCTCTTTCATCCGAAGGATGCCAGCCCAACATTGCCGTAAAATTAATGATTGTTTCCGCTAAATAGCCGTTTTGCCGGTAATCTTCCAAGGCCACATCAAGATACCGTTTTGACATCTTACGGCGGTCAGACGTTAAAATAAGAGGCAAATGGGCATACTTTACGCTTTCAAAACCAAGAGCTTCTTGAATGGCAATTTGCTTAGGTGTATTCGCCAAATGATCTTCGCCGCGAATCACATGACTGATTTTCATTTCATAATCATCAACAACAACACTAAAATTATAAAGCGGTTCTTTTAAATTTTTAGCGATAACAATATCACCGATTAATTCAGCGTTAAATTTAACTTTTCCGCGAATCAAATCATTAAATTCAATTTCCCCGGGAGGCACTCTAAAGCGAATTACCACGCTATCCCCTTTTTTAACTTTTACCTCGCTTTCTTCTTTGGGGATATGGCGACATTTACCACTATATCTTGGAGCCATACCTTGGCTAAGCATTGCTTGACGGTCGGCTTCTAATTCCTCCTTAGAACAAAAACAATAATAAGCTTTATCTTTATTAATTAATTGCCGAAGATATTTTTCGTAAATTTCCAACCGTTCAGATTGCCGATACGGGCTATATTCGCCATCAGCATCCAAACCCTCATCCCAAGTCAAGCCAAGCCATTTTAAACCCTTAATAATATCATTTTCATATTCTTTTTTTGAACGCTCAATGTCAGTATCTTCAATCCGCAGAATAAATTTTCCTCCTTGATTCCTGGCAAAAAGCCAATTAAATAAAGCGGTTCTTACGCTGCCTATATGAAGAGGTCCGGTTGGACTCGGGGCAAACCTTACTCTAATATTTTTTTTAATATCTGCTGTCATAAAAAATTTATATCAACACCCTAGAACTGATTGTAGTTTGAATATTGGTAAAAATTTTTAATTTTGCAATATCCGGCTCGGCGCTGGTTATTGAAAAACTTAATGTAATTCTTGGCGGATTAACGCCTCCCCCGCCCCCGCAAGAATCAAGTAATAAATCGGGGCTGATATTATTTCCGCAAACTTCAATGTTAAAACTCGCTATTTTTACGTTATCAGCGGTAATTTTCTGAGGAATTTTTTCCAAAGTCGCGCTTTCCATCACTCTTTCAATAGCGCCATTGTTTAATCTGTATAAAACCACTTGGTTATGCGAATTGACAAATTGCAATTCCGAATCAGATACCTTGCTGAAATTATAGCCAGTTCTTATCTCACGCGCCATTTGCTCCATACTCAAACTCATATTATCGTTCACAATCATTAAAGCGATAACTAATCTTTGATTTCTTAATATATTGATGAAACCGCCAGCCGCGATAGATATTAAAATTACAAAAATACTCATTGCCATAACAAGTTCAACTAATGTAAATCCCTTATTATTCTTTATTCTTAATTCATAATTCATAATTCTATTTTCAATTTTTCCAATTAAAAAAATGGTCTTCAAGATTTATTTCAAATTTGCCGCCTCCACGACCGCTCCATTTAACAATAGAATTGACTTTTGCTTCATTAGCGTCAATAAACTCAATAGAAACAATCCTTATAAAAGCTGTTTGATTTCCCGTCTGATAATTATATTTATTATTAGTTAAATCAAACAAAAGACGCCTCCTTTGGTCTGGTTCCAGTTGCGAACTGGCGTAACTTACTTCAAAATCGCCGTTATTGATATTCTCATTCCATGGCTTTCCTTGAATAATATTACCGTCAATAAGATTTTTAATTATTTCTACTCCTTCCATTGCCAGATAATTGCCGATAAATTGGTCATTAACAACCCTGTTTAATGCTATGGAATTGGATAACAAAGCCAACATCCCCAAAAAACCCACGATTAAAAGCGTAATTGCAACCACCGATTCAATTAAAAGATAACCTTTTTGATTCATTGCGCGGTAATTTGGCCGGCATTGGTGACCTTGATTATTTTCTCCCCTTTATTGTCGGACGTTTTAATTTTTATCAACGCCTCATTCTTAAAAACATCATTATCAATAATTACCGTCGGATCCGGCGGAATAAAAACAATATCGTTTAATTCCAGACTGCTGAATTTTATAACCTTATCCAACTTAATTTCTTCAAAAATTTCATCAGAAGAAGTATAAACAAAATCCGTGTCTAAGCAGTTCTCGCCGCCACTGGGAGAAATTTCTCTGAATATTATCATAAAATTTGATTCCGAAAAATGAACGCCGTATCCGCAAGGCGCCCGTTCTGCTGAAAAAGTGCCCAAAGCCAAAGATTTTGCTTTTTGAATGGCGCTAAAAACCTTGATTTGCTCTTTAAAAAGAATAATTTGACGTTCTACGGCGCGATTATATAAAACCAATCCGCCGGATAAAATGCTGATTATGGCCAAAACTACCAATAATTCCGTTATAGAAAAACCCTTGTT
>CAYOSD010000006.1:11342-17181 GCA_964406565.1 uncultured Candidatus Saccharibacteria bacterium
ATTATGCTCCAAATAAGCTAAAATAGCCATCAATAATCCAATATCCAAAAAAGAATGTTAAAGTGGCCGCTATTATTAAAAAGGGACCGAAGGAAACGGCATCCTTCATTGTTTTTTCTTTTTTAATCAATAAAGGTAAAACACAAATACTACCTACTATAAAAGACAAGAATATAATCATTAAAATATCCGGCCAACCGAAAATAAATCCCAAGGGGCCGATTAATTTAAAATCTCCCCAACCCATGGCGCGGCTGCGACTCAAAAAAATTATCAAGCCGAAAAAAAACATTCCCAATAAAGCGGCAAAGAAATGATTAAGCCAAATATTTTCCCTTAATCCGAAAAGCGCGGCATAATGCTCTAAAAATGAACCGTTGAACATTCCGAAATCTCCGACGCGCTCCTTGATATTTATCAAAAACAGGCCTAAAACCGCCAAAGAAATATTTAATTGGTCAGGAATAATATACTGCCTAAAATCTATAATTGCGATTAATAAAAAAATAAGAAAAATTAAAATCCAAATAATAGCTCTTGAAGAAAATAAGGGGGCGCCGATTGATAATGGCGTAAAAATGAAAATCAATCCGCTTAAGATTTCAACCAACGGATATTGCCATAATAATTTTTTCCGACAATGGCGGCACCCCCCTTTTTGAATTATAAAACTGATAATCGGAATAAGCTCATACCAACTTAATATCTTCCGGCAATGGGAACAGTGAGAACGTCCAGCAATGACATTTTCATCAAAAAGTTTTTTTCCGGGCTTATAACGTAAAGAAACAACGTTGAGAAAACTGCCGATTGCTGAACCAAATAAAAATAAGGTTATGTAATTAAGAACCATAAATAAAGTTTTTAGAATCTAACGCAGAATACAGGGTCGTCGCAATTCACGCCCAAAACAGTTCCATCAAGTTCAGTCGGTTCTTTAAGGGCAGAATGGTCAGGTGTTGAAAATTTCGCGCCTAAAACATAACTTTGAAAATCAGTGCTGTCAACTCCGTAATAATAAATTTGATTAGGCACTGGGTCGTTAGGAATGGCGGAAATTCCCATTTCGGAATTAACTAATTCTCCTTGTAAAGCGCTCCAAGTAGAAACATTCGGATATTGGCGATTTTTCGTATAATAAATTTCGAGATAACTTTGGACTTTTTGCATATCGGCCAATCTTCGGGAATCATACGCTCCGGCCCTGAATCCTCTTAAACCAACTAAAAAAACAGACGCCAAAATGGAAATAATGGCGATAACGATAAGCATTTCAATTAAAGTAAAACCTTTTTTCATTTTCATAAATGAGTATCGATACGAATATACTAATTTACGAATTATACGAATACAAAATTCATTTGTATCATTAGTATAATTCGTATATTCGCATCGCTACTTTTTTTTCGACCATTTTACCCCGTCACCCTTGATAGTGTTTATGAAAAACATAATCTTTTAAGGGTGCGGGATTTATAATTTAAATCCTTGAGCTATATTATATATTGGAACTAAAACCGCCGCAAATAACAAACCGACAAAAATTCCGATAATGCTGATTAAAATCGGTTGAATAAGTTCAGACAGACTATTTAATGTATTGTCTATTTCGCGCGTATAAAGAACGGAAATTTTAGAAAGAATATCATCAAGCCGACCGGTTGATTCCCCTATTGCCACCATTTGTCCCACCAAGTCCGGAAAATAATAATCATTTTTTGATAAAAGTGAAGAAAATAATTCTCCGGCCCTTACACTCTCGGAAATTTCATGAAGAATATCTCGGTAAGCGATATTGCCGATGTTGTGACTGCTGATTTCAATTGCCTGAGCAATAGGCACCCCGCCCTTAATAAGAACTCTGGTTGATTCCGAAAAACGAGCCACATATATTTTTTTGAATAAATTTCCAAATATGGGTATTCTTATTTTCAATTCATTCATCACAACCTGTCCCTCTTCTGTTTGAAAATATTCTAATAATAAAATAACGCCCATACCCAAGACCAAAAGAATAACCCACCACCATTCAATCATAAAATTTCCGGCGCTTAAAAATATTTTTGTGAAAATCGGAACCTCTGTTCCCATTTCTTCAAAAACCGGAGCTAATTTAGGGAACACCACGACCAAAAGCATCACGGCAACCGCTATTAATAAACTTAAAATAAAAACCGGGTAAATCATAGCGTTACGAATTTTTGAACGCCAGCCCGTTTCTTTTTCAAGATAATCCGCTAAAAAAGTCATTGATTCTTCAAGGTGGCCGGTAACCTCGGCGGAACGAATAGTGTTAAAATAAAATTCGCTAAAAACATTCCCCTGCCTTTCTATGGCTTGAGAAAGGGACAAGCCGGCATTAACATCGGAAGAAATCCCGAAAATAGCCTCTTTGAGCGAAGGATTTTTTGTCTGTTTATGAAGATTTCGTAAAGCGTCTCCAAGAGGCACTTCGGATTCCAAAAGCGTGGCGAATTGCCTTGTAAAAATCATTATGTCATTGATTTTTACCCGCTTTAAAAATCCAAAAACTCTGTCAAAGATAGTTTTTTCGTCTCCGCCTTCTATGCTTAAAACAAAAAGGTCATGTCCCGACAATGTGTTTGTCGCTATTTCTTTTGTCGGCGCTTCCACATAACCAACCTGCATCTCTCCATCTTTAGTTCTAGCGCTATATTTATATTTTGCCATAATTTTCAATTTCTAATTTTCAATTTTCAATAAATAATTCAATTTTCAATTTTTAAACATGACTTAAATTTAATTGTAAATTGATAATTGTAAATTTATATCTATATTCTCTCCACTAATATTTTTAACTCACTCGGATTTAATGAACACAACTCGGCTTGTTCCAATGGAACTTCTCCGTTTTTAACCAAATTAGCCAACGCATGATTAAGAGTGGACATTCCTTCTTGTGAGCTTGTTTCAATGACCAAATCTATTTGATAAACTTTTTTCTCCCTAATAAGATTGCGAATTGCCGGATTGGTAACCATGATTTCGCAAGCTGGCACTCTGCCGCTTTCAACTCCCGGTACTAAACGTTCGGAAACTATTCCCGCTAAAACCGACGCCAGCTGCGAAGAAATTTGCGCCTGTTGTTCCGCCGGAAAACTGTCAATAATCCTATCAATGGTTTGCGCCGCGGAATTGGTATGTAAAGTGGAAAAAACCAAGTGGCCGGTTTCAGCGGCGGTCAAAGCCGTGGCAATTGATTCCGCATCGCGCATTTCGCCAATCATAATCACGTCCGGGTCTTGACGCAAAACCGAACGTAAAGCGTTATTAAAATCCAAAGCGTCAATCCCCACTTCTCTTTGAGAAATAATGCTTTTATCCTGCGCAAAAATATATTCTATCGGGTCTTCAATGGTAATAATATGCTCGGTGCGGTTGCGGTTTATTTCATCAATAAGCGCCGCCAAAGTGGTTGATTTTCCGTGCCCGGCCGGACCGACGATTAAAACAAACCCCTGAGACAATCTTGAAAAATCATGAAGAATCGGCGGCAAATTTAATTCTTCTAAAGTTTTTATCTGCGCCGGAATAAGACGAAGCGCGGCAGCCGCGAATCCCCTTTGATTAAAAACATTCACTCTGAATCTCGCCTTGTCTTCAAAAGAATAAGCGAAATCAATTTCTTTTTTCTTAATAAATTGTTCTTTTTGTTCAGGCGTTAAAAGGGCAAAAACCAATTCTTGCACAATTTCTGGCGTTGAAATCGCTTCTTTTTGAAGCGGAAGCAATTTGCCGTCAATTCTTAATGTCGGCTTTCTACCAACCGCCAAATGTAAATCCGACGCCGCTTGCTGGGCGGCAACCAATAAAAGTTCGTTAAGCTTTTGTTTATAGTCTGCCATATATTCTACTAATATTCACTAAATAAAAACTAATTTCCACTAACCACAAAAATAAATAAAATATGAAAACATTAGTGATTTGTGATAATTCGTATTTAAATTCGTGTAAATTCGTTATTTATTATATCACATCTCCATCGTTTCCCTCAATACTTCTTCTATTGAAACCAAACCATTTATAGCTTTTAGAATTCCATCTTGACGCAAAGTTATCATTTGCTGGCGTTTTGATTCTTCTAAAATTTTCGGCTCATCAGGGTCTTCGGAAATAATTTTTCTCAATTCCGGAGTCATTTCCATAACTTCAAAAAGAGCCACGCGTCCGCTTATGCCTTTATTCTTACAAGCAGGACATCCGGGTGAACGGTAATTTTTGAACGGCGCTTTAATATTTACAACCATTTCGTGGGGCATTTTTGCCAATTCGCGCCTGATAATATCCGCTATTTCCGAAGAAACGTCTTCCGCTTGCTTGCATTGCTGGCAAAGCCGGGTAATTAAACGCTGTCCCACCATTAAATTCAATGAAGACGGCAAAAGAAACGGCTCCACTTTCATATCAATAAGGCGAGGCACAACGCCCACGGCATTATTGGTGTGAAGCGTTGAAAGCACGATGTGGCCGGTCAAAGCGGAATGTATTGCCAAAGCCGCGGTTTCATTATCGCGAATTTCACCAACCATAATCACATCCGGGTCTTGACGAAGAATCTGACGAAGTCCGGAAGCGAAATCATATCCAATTTCCGGCCTTACCTGTGATTGGTTTAAACCATCCATAAAATATTCAACCGGATCTTCTAAGCTTACAACATTAACGTCATCTTTATTAATATTCTGCATCATCGCGTAAAGAGTGGTTGTTTTTCCGGAACCGGTCGGACCGGTTATTAAAATCATTCCATACGGCTTATCAATCGCTTTTTTAACCAAATCAAAATTCTTGCCAACCAATCCTAATTCTTCTAACCCTTTTAATCCGGTTGTTGGGTCAAGAACGCGGATTGCCGTTTTTTCGCCGACTGGCGTCGGAAAAGTCGCGATTCTGAAATCAATATCCCTTCCGAAAATAACGGCTCGAAAACGGCCATCTTGAGGAACTCTATTCTCGTCAATTTTCAAACTGGAAAGAACTTTAATACGGGAAACTATCGGCTGGTGAAGCTCCAACGGCATTGAGGAAACTTCTTGAAGTTCACCGTCAATTCTAAATCTTATCCTCATTCTGTTTCTTTGGGGTTCAATGTGAATGTCGGAAGCTTTCTGCCAAACCGCTTCTTTTAAAGTTGTTGCCACTATTTTAATAATCGGCGCGTCTTCGGAACCGGCGCCGGCCGTTTCTTCCAAACGAACAACTTGGCTATATCCCTTGCCTTCAATTTTTAAAGATTTTATGGCGGCGTCAATCTCACTCCGATAAGGAGAATAACGCCTCAAAACCGATTCCCAAACAGATGGAGCGATTAAATAAACTCCCAAATTAATACGCGACTGTTTCGCGATAAATTTCAAAGCGTCTTGAGCGTTGGAATCATCCGGGTTTAACATTCCAACCACTAGCATTTCTGCGGTTTTATTAATGGGAACGATTTTATAATTTCTCACCGCTTCTTCGGAAACAGATTTTAAAACTTCTTCGCTTATTTCCTCAGCTTTAACTTTTTTATACGGCACACCCAAAAGACGGCTTTTAACATCTGCTAATTTTTCCTCGTCAATAAGACGGCGTTCATAAATCAAATCTTCGGCGCTTCTCCTTATAAGCGCCGCTTCCTGTAAAAGTTTTTTAGAAACATTTTCACTGATTAAATTTTGTTTAACCAGTTCTTGAAGTAAAATTTTATTTTCCATCCCTCACCCTTCAAGCATTAAAGAATTGTAGAGACGGCTCTTCAAAGAAGAGAAGCCTTTAGCAAAATGCTTTAATCTTTTTTCTCTTATTAATGCGTCTTCTTTTGATTTATATGATTCAA
>CAYOSD010000007.1:0-5109 GCA_964406565.1 uncultured Candidatus Saccharibacteria bacterium
ATTTTCATTGAATTTTCAATTTTACAATTTTCAAACATTTAAAAACATTAAAAATTGATTCATTGTAAATTTATTGGAAATTGATAATTGAAAATTGTAAATTAAAGTAAAATTTTTAATTCATGTTTTCATTATAATAAAAATTAGAAAAACAATAAAGCATGTGATTTTGGTTCCTTTTAATAATTCAACCATTTTTTGGCGTCATCGGCGACAACGCGCCCCATCGGAGTCCGTTGAATAAAACCTATTTTTAAAAGATACGGCTCATACATTTCTTCTATTGTGTCTTTGTCTTCTCCCAAAGCGGCCGCCAAAGCGTTAATCCCAACAGGCCGATTGCGGAATTTATCAATCATAATTTCCAGCATTTTGCGGTCGTGAAGTTCCAGCCCCATTTCGTCAATTCCAAACATATCAAAAACTTCCAAAACCGTTTCTTTTTTAATAATTTCCAAATCATTAACCTCGGCAATGTCCCGCGAACGTTTAAGCAAACGGTTTGCCAGTCGCGGCGTAAAACGGGACGCCTTGGCAATCGTTAAAATCGCTTCCGGATTGATTTTCACTTTGAGAATTTCCGCCGAACGTTTAATAATCATTTTAATATCGTCGTGGGCGTAATAATCAAGGCGGAAAATCGCGCCAAATCGGGAACGCAACGGGGAAGAAATCAAATTCACCCGAGTAGTCGCGGCAATCAAAGTGAATGGCGGCAAATCAAGCGAAATTATTCTTCCGGACGGCCCCTTGCCGACTATCACGCTTATTTTTCCGCTGTCCATGGCAGAATAAAAAATTTCTTCAATCGCCGGATTTAAACGATGAGCTTCGTCAATAAAAAGAATATCGCGGTCTTCTAAATTTGTTAGAATGGCGGCCAAATCTCCCGCCCGGCTTAAGCTCGGCGCGGAAATAATTTTCAAATTCGCTCCGGTTTCTTTGGCAACTAATGTCGCCAAAGTTGTTTTACCGAGCCCGGGCTGGCCATAAAACAACAAATGGTCAATTGATTCGTTTCTTTTTTTAGCGGCTTTTAAAATAATTTCCAGCCCTTTTTTTATTTTCTCTTGTCCTATATAATCTTTGAACCCTGATGGGCGCAAAAAAGAATCTATAAATTGGTCGTCTTTCACTATGGGGTTGACTTTTTTCATAATATATGCTATGTTGCTTTTAAATTGAGTTAAGGCCGTTTGGTCCTGTGGGCAAAGAAGGAATTATTTTTAGCCATGGACGGTTTGGTTTCGGCTGAACCTATCCTCGAAATAATTCTGACCTCCTTGCCATTACAGTGGGAGTTTTTAAAAGTGCCCACAGAACCAAGCGTTGCCTTTAATAAATTTCTAAATCCGAAATCCTAATTTCTAATAAAAATCTTAATTTCTAATTTAATTTTTTGCGCGCGACTTATTAACAATCGCCGAAAAAATTAAATTTAATTCATTGGATTCTTTCCATAATATTCTTGCTTTATCTCTTAATTCTGGCACAGCCATAGAAATCATTCTTAGCCAATGTTTTGATTCTTTAGATTCTTTTTTACAAATTCCCAGTTTGTGCTCAAAATCCTTTTTTGATTCGGCGCAATCTGCCTCGCAATAATTAGAGCCAACACTTGTCCCCGATCTTACCAATTGGCTAATTAATGAAATAGTAATGGGATTTTGAGGAATCTTCTTTGTAAATTCAATAATATTTTCCCCAAATTTTGCGGTTCTTTCTTCTAAATCATATTTTGGATTTTTAATATTGAACATTTTATTAGAAATTAGAGCTTAGAAATTAGAAATTTATAAACTAATCGTTCCAGTCACTTCTTCCACTTCTTCAAATGTGGTAATACCTGACAGAACTTTTAAAATTCCGTCCTCCTGCATCGTTACCATTCCTTGTTCACGGCTAAATTTTTTAATCGCCGATTCTCCTGATTGTTGCAAAATTAATTCTTCCAGTTCTTGATGAGACGCCAGCTTGACGTCTGTTTCTCCTTTTAATATTTTTTCGTATTCCGGGTCGTTTAAAAGCAATTCGTAAATAGCGACTCTTCCCCGATAGCCGGAATTATTGCATTTTTCGCATCCGCCAGCTGGCGGAGTGAAAATTTTTATTTCTCCGCCTTCGGCGAAAAAATTTTCCTTATTAACGCGTTGCGGCAAGGCGTTTAAAAACTTTTCTATTTTAGCGCGCAAATCATCGGAAATTTCCTTTTGAATTTTACAATTTTGGCAAAGCCGCCTCACTAATCTTTGGGCGATTATCAAATTCAAAGCCGGTCCGATACTGGTTGGCTTAACTCCCAAATCAAGAAGGCGGGGAATAGCCGCGGCCGCAGAATTAGCATGAATAGTGGAAAAAACCAAATGACCTGTCAAAGCGGCTTGAATGCCGATTTCCCCAGTTTCTTTATCGCGCATTTCACCGACTAAAATAACATCCGGGTCCTGTCTCATTAACGAGCGCAGTCCGTTGGCAAAACCATAACCGGCTTCATCATTAACCTGTGTCTGCTCTATACCTTCAAGATGATATTCAATCGGGTCTTCAATAGTAATTATTTTTATTTCCGAATTTTTTTTATGTTTTAAAAAAGCGTAAAGCGTAGTTGTTTTTCCAGAGCCGGTTGGACCGGTATTAAGAATCATTCCATTAGGCCTTTTAAGTTCCACTTCTATTATTTTTAAATCGTCTTCGCGCAATCCTAAATCGGACAAAGAGAGACTAATTGCTTCTGGGTCTAAAATTCTCATTACAACCACTTCGCCGAATTCCGAGGGCGCGATCGCTACCCTAACTTCAATTTCTTTATTTTCAACTCTGATTGTAAACCGCCCGTCTTGCGCTTCGTCGCGAATGTTTATTTTTAAATTAGATAATAATTTTATCCGCGAAAGCAAATTAGCGTAAAATTCTTTTTTAAAATCAATATCCACATCATGAAGCGCTCCATCAATTCTTATCCTTAATTTAACGCGGCGTTCTTCCGGCTCAAAATGAATATCCGAAGCTTTGTTGTCCAAAGCGCCGTTTAAAATAATTCCAAAAATTTTATTAACATCAGCGGCCGCGAAAGAAGTTTTTTGCAGCGCTTCTTTTATTTTATTTAAAGAATCCAATTTGTTTTCTTCGCTGATAGTATTTTTGTCTCCGCTTATTTCGATTTTGCCGGAAATTTTTCCTTGTTTTTGAGAAATAAATTTATAAAAACCAAGAACGCGTTCAAGGCTATATAAAGAAACAACGAAAATCGACGGCTTATAACCCGCTGATTCAATTTCTTTTATGACTTGTTTTGTGCCTTCGGCGTTTGGGTCGTAAACTATTATTGCCGCCTTGCCTTGGTTGGCCTCAATAACGGCAATTTTATTCTTTTTAGCGGATTCTTCCGGAATTAAATTTAATGCCTCAATACTAACTGGACTTGTTGAAAGGTCGGCGTAAGATAAATTATTTTTTTCCGCCCGGCGCTTGGCATCGCGCTCCTCGGCTTCGCGCTGAGTCTTGGAAAATTGGCTTTTGATTTCGGAAAGAGATTTCACCCCCACACCAAACGAATTTATATTTTATTCCATAATAATTTATAGAATAATATTTTAATTCATTTGAATTTTATAATCTTAAATTCACCCCATCACAATTCGTTATGGTGTGGGGGTTCATATTTAAACATTATACAGAAATAGTTTTCCACAGGCAATCCACATAATGTTAAAAATCTGCCGTTTGACATAATGGGAGTAGTCAATAATATGAATAACAAATGGAATTAGATCAACTTTGGCAAACAACTTTATCGGAAATAGAACTCCAAATTTCGAGGCCGAATTTTCTTACTTGGTTTAAAAATAGTTCTTTAGTTGAAAAGAAAAAAGACGGCGAAATAATCATCGGCTTGGCCAATAATTTTTCCAAGGAATGGGTGCGAAACAAATATCACAAAATAATTTTTGAAATTTTAAAAAATCACGACGATTCGATTAAAAAAATCGATTACGCCGTCATTAAAAACAAAGTGGCGTTTTTCAACAACATCGCCGAAGGTTTTGAAAAACAAATGATTATCCCCGAACTTAAAATCGACCAAGAATCTGGACTTCACCCGCGTTATAAATTGGACTCCTTTATAGTCGGCTCGTCTAATGAGCTGGCTTACGCCGCCAGTCTCGCGGTAATTAAAAATATCGGAAAAAAATATAATCCGTTTTTCATTTACGGCGGAACCGGTTTGGGGAAAACTCATTTGATTCAAGGAATTGGAAATGAGATTAAAAAAACTTATAAAAATAAAGTGAAAGTGAAATATGTTCATTCGGAAAAATTCGTCAATGAAGTGGTAACCGCCATCCGTAATAAAAGAATGGAGGATTTAAAAAATAGATATCGGAATATAGACGTTTTAATTATTGACGACATCCAATTTATCGGTGGTAAAGAAAGAAGTGAAGAAGAATTTTTCCACACTTTCAATGTTTTATACGAAAATAATAAACAAATAATTATTTCTTCCGACCGGGCGCCAGCGGCCATCCCAACACTTCACGAAAGATTACGCTCGCGATTTGAGGGCGGGATGGCGGCAGATATAACTTACCCCGATTATGAAATGAGAATGGCGATAATTAAAACCAAGCTGTCGGAAATAAACGGCGACTTGCCGGATAAAATCTGCGAATTAATCGCCTTAAAAGTCCAAAGAAACATCAGGGAAATAGAGGGTATTTTAAATAAAATACTTTTTTATAAAGAAGTTAAAAATATTGATTTAGAACCGAAAATCGTTGAAGAAATTATCAATAATGTGATCCAGCAATCAAGCAGACGAACGACTCCCAGCCAAATAATAAATTCCGTTGCCGCGTATTTTGAAATTCCGCC
Organism: uncultured Candidatus Saccharibacteria bacterium; assembly: GCA_964406565.1. GTDB lineage: Bacteria > Patescibacteriota > Minisyncoccia > UBA6257 > UBA9933 > JAJYWO01. Next base: position 4,876 of record CAYOSD010000007.1, read on the forward strand.
AGAAGACATAACCGGCCAATCCAGAAGGAAAATAACACTGGAACCTCGCCATATATCAGTTTTTCTTTTAAGGGAAATATTGGGGATGTCTTATCCGGATATTGGGGAAAAGCTGGGTAAAAGAGACCACACTACAATTATTCATTCTTATGATAAAATATCTAGAGAAATAAACACTAATCACCAATTAAACCAAAAAATAATTTTATTAAAAGAAATAATAAACGAAAATTC
>CAYOSD010000007.1:5209-16734 GCA_964406565.1 uncultured Candidatus Saccharibacteria bacterium
TAATAAAAAGATTTCCTATCGCTTTCCACAAATAATAAACAATTATTTAATGAATAAAAATTAAAATAAGTTAGTATTTATAAAGTTATCCACAACTTTCACAAACACTACTAAAACTACTATTTTAATTTATATATTTATTATTATAATTAAAAAACTAAAATGAAATTAATTATTCTTAAAAAAAATTTAAAAGACGGTTTAAGATCTATTGAAAAAATTTACGCGGAAAATCAATCACTGCCAATTCTTAAAAATTTTTTAATAGAATCTTTTGATAATAAAATAAAACTGGCGGCTACTAATTTAGAATTGGCGATTACCACCTTTATTTCCGGAAAAATTATTGAAAATGGAAGTATTACAATTCCCTTAAATATTTTTAATTCAATTATTAATAATCTTCAAGTTGAAAAAATAAATTTGGAATTAAAAAAAGATAAATTAATAATTAAAACAGATAATTATCAAGCGGAAATTCAAGGAATTAAAAAAGAAGAATTCCCAATAATCCCCAAAATAGAAAATAATAAACAAAATATCCAAATTAAAAATTCTTTATTAAAAGACGCGTTGGTTTCTGTGGTTAATTCCGCCACGATTGATAATCGGCCGGAATTAAGCGGAATTTTATTTGATTACCAAGCAACTTTATTAAAACTGGCGGCCACAGACACATTTCGGCTTTCCGAAAAAACAATTAATAATAATCAATTTGAATCAACTTTTGATAAAAATTTCAAAATAATTATTCCTTTAAAAACCATTCAAGAAGTTATTAAGGAAATTCAAATAAATGACGAGCAAAAAACGGAAATTTATATTGATTCCAATCAAATTTTATTTAAAACGGAAAACACGGAAATAATTTCCCGGTTGATTAATGGAGAATTCCCCGATTATCAGCAAATTATTCCCAAAAGCATTGAGGCGGAAATGATTTTAAGCGCGGAAGAGCTTATTAATGCCGTTAAATTAAACAGTATTTTCAGCGACCGGTTTAATGAAATAAAAATTATTATTAATAAAGACGCCAAAAATATAGAAGTTTTTTCCACTAGTCAAAGCGTTGGAGAAAATAAATATCTTGTGCCGGCAAAAATTCAAAAAATGGCGGAAAGCCAAATGGAAATTTCTTTTAATTGGAGATTTCTTTTAGACGGATTGAAAAACGTAAAATCGGAAAATGTTTTTTTGGGGTTAAGCGATTCAAACAAGCCGGCAATCATAAAATCTTCTCAAGACGAATCTTGGTTTTACATCTTAATGCCAATTAAGAATTAAAATTCTCCTCTATTGTTCTCGGATAAATTGTCTCTTAGAAGCAGAATAATTTTATTCCAGCGACAAAATTTTCTTCACCCTCGGCGCGGCAATCCCGCTTCGCGGGAACCAAGCTTGCCGCGCCTGCGGGATGTTCTTCGAGATAATTTATCCAAGAATATAATATTGGCAAGGCAAAAAGATTTTTCTAAAACTTAAACGAAAACGCAGCCGAGCACTCAACGCTTTGAGTGCTCGGCGTGAGCGGGTTGAAGAAAAATATTTTTGCCTTGCTGTGATTTAGCTGCTCCCTTGCCACCAACGTTGGGTGGAGATTTCCCAATTTATGAATTGCGGGTCGTTGGCGGGATTTTGCGGCATCGGTCCAAGTGGGTCGTTTTTATCAATATAATAAAGAATGTCATTAATTATTCCATTGACGTAATATTGGCCGTTAATCATCGGCTTGGTGATTTCCATAAGATTAGTTTCCGGCGGCTTATTAAAAGTTTCATTCGGGTATTTCTGTAAAGCTTCTTTCATAAAAGCGTTCCAAATCGGAAGAGTCGCTAAAATACTACCGGCATTTTTTTCCATCGGTTCCTGGTGGTTATTTCCGGCCCAGACGCCGACTGCAAGATAAGGAGTGTAGCCCATTGTCCAAGCGTCCCGATAATCATTAGTGGTCCCGGTCTTCATAGCGACTTGTCGGTCCTCAAAAACAGTTAAGCCGAAACTTCCACTGTAAAGCGGACGTCGGGCATTTTCATCAGAAAGCACGTCATTAAGTATTTGGACGTATTGCGGCTCAAAAACTTGGACAGCTTGGTCTGAAGAAGATTCCATAATATTTCCTTTAGCGTCTTCTATTTTTAAGACTATTTTTTGATTATGCCTTATTCCGTCTTGGCTGAAAACCGAGTAAGCGTTAACCAAATCAATCAGCTTAACTTCTCCGCCGCCCAACACCAAAGACAGTCCATAAAAATTAGAATCTCTTAATGTGGTAATACCAAAGTCTTTTGCCGTTTTAATCGTATTTTCCAATCCGGCTAAATAAAGAACTTTTACCGCCGGAACGTTGATTGATTGGCTGAGTGCGTTGCGGAGATTTATCGGCCCGCGGAAAAGATGGTCGAAATTCTGGGGATGATAGCAATCGTCGTCTTCATTGGAAAAATTTACAATCGCCGGACATTTGGGATTATTCGGAACAAATTCGGTTGGCGCGTCAAAAACAACGGTTTCCGGCAAATATCCTTTTCCAAAAGCGGTTAAATAAGCGAACGGCTTGAAAGCCGAACCGGGTTGTCTTAATCCTTGAACCGCCACATTAAAATTTCCCTCATTTTTAGAGTCAAAATAATCACGCGAACCGACTAAGGCGATAACTTCGCCGGTTTTCGGGTCTTGGGCGACTAAAGCGGCGTTCTTGCCTTTATATAATTCCTCGTTGCGGGCGGCGCCTTCCAAAATAACTCGTTTGGCGATTTCCTGTGTTTCATAATCAAGCGTTGTGGTGATTTTTAATCCGCCTTTTTCCAAAAAATCTTCGCCGTATTTATTCGCTAAATAATCTTTAACCATTATTATGAAATGAGGCGCTTTTATGGAACCGAGTGTGGGTTCGGAAAATTTAAAAACAAACTTTCGCGCCCGTTCAAATTCTTCATCGTCAATAAATCCCAAATCAAGCATTTGTTTCAAAACATAATCTTTGCGTTGCAATAATTCTTCTTTATGAATTCCCCAGGGAGAATAATAAGTCGGCGCTTTCGGCAAACTTGCCAAGAGCGCGGCTTCGGCCAGATTAAGCTCTTTGGCGGATTTATTGAAATAAATCTGGCTGGCAGATTCAATGCCGTAGGCATTTGAGCCGTAAGGAATTTGGTTAAGATAAAGATTGAGAACTTCGTCTTTGGAATAGCGCTGTTCTATCCAATAAGCCAAAATCAATTCTTTGACTTTTCTTTCAATGGTTCTTTCCGATGTTAGAAAAGCGTTTTTTGCCAGTTGTTGGGTGATGGTTGAACCGCCACGGGCGCGGTCTCTTTGACCGGTGAGTGGCTCAATAATTACCCCTTTTATCATAGAAGCGACACTAAATCCTCCGTGGTTGTAAAAATTTTTGTCTTCAATACTAATAGTGGCTTTTTTGACATATTCGGGGATTTCTTCAAACGGGACCACAGTTCTTTTTTCTTCATTATAAATTTCATAAAGCAAAACTTTGCCGGTGCGGTCGTAAATTTTACTTGATTGGGAAACTTGACGGCTGGAAAATTGCTTCGGGTCGGGCAAACTTTTCGCTATTTGGGAAATTTTCGTTATAGTCCAAAAACTCGCCCCTAAAATAATCAGTAATAGGACGGCAGATATTTTTAATAAGAATTTTTTATTTTTTGATTTTATTTTTTTTGTCATATTTAGCGATTATTATAAGTCTAATGAGATAAAAACTAAATCCCCCACATATGCATATGTGGGGGATAAAAGCCACCCTTAATTTTTATTTAACCCAATCTTCGTCATCACTTCCGGGTATTTCCAGAGGAGATTCTTTTTCATCCAATTTTCCGTCTATATCGCAATCTGGACAAATTCCGCCTTCCAAATCAGAACCGCATTCCGGGCAAGCGTCGTCGTCTTTATTTAATGAATCTATTATTGCCATTTGCTTTAAAGAACTTTTTGCGACCTTTATTTTAAATTTAAATATGATGCGCTCCGGTTATTGCCGCGGCAATTGCGTCAGTAACATCGTCTATTTCTTTAATTTTCGGGACTTTCAGGATTTGGGCGACCATCTTGGCAACCGCTTTTTTATCCGCTCGTCCGTAGCCGGTAACGGCTATTTTTATTTCAGACGGTGAAAATTCCAGTAAGGGTATTTTGTATTTAACCGTTAATAATGTCAAGACCCCGCGCGATTGCGCCACTTCCAGCGCGGTTTTGAGGTTTTTCATAAAGAATAATTTTTCCAGAATAACCAGCTCGGGTTTGGTTTTTTTAATCAGTTTGGAAAAATCTTTTTCCAATTCCAAGAGCCGTTGCTGTTTGTCGCGGCTTTTGATTTTCAATAAACCGCTTTTAACAAGCGTGAGATTGTTTTTATTTTTTTCAATCAGCCCGTAGCCGACACGCACCGACCCCGGGTCAAGTCCGAGAATTAACATTAATAAAATAGTAAATAGTAATTAGTAAATAGTAAACCCCGCACCCTTGAAAGATTGTGTTTTTCACAAACGCTTCTTAGATTAAACATTTTTTCACAAATTGTTCATTTTGTGAATGAGTATATCCTACTAAGAAAAACAAACTGGCGTTTAATATCTTTCAAAGGTGCGGGGTAAATAGGGCACGCATAAATTTGTTGCTTAATTAAAAGGATTGTTTTAAAATTTAAGAACACTATGTCAAAAAAGAATTCAAACAGAAAGAAAAAATTAACGGACGTTAAAAAAGAAAAATTTTCCGTCATCACCGAGGAATATCGGCTTCATCATGAAACCAAAAAAAGCGTTTGGGCGATTATTTACGGCTGTATCGGCGCTCTTTTGATATTGGCGCGCGTGAGCGCCGCGGGGCCGGTGGGTAAATTTTTTTACGGCATTTTTGAAACTCTTTTTGGCTGGGGATATTATCTTCTGCCGTTGATTTTCTTTATGATGGCGGGCGCGTTTTTAATTTCCGAGCGCCGGAAAATTTACGCGATTACTTTTATCGGTTCGGTGTTGTTTGTTTTATCGGGTCTAGGATTGATTGATATTATTTTTCCCGATAAGGGAGGATTTATCGGGATGGCGGTTGGTTCTTTAAAAAATCTTTTTGGTTATGTGGGAGCGTTGGTGATTGTTGTAGCGGCGATTATTGTTTCAATTTTAGTGATTTTTAATATTCCGATTAAAGTCAGGCGGCAAAAACAGGGAATAGCGGTTGAACCTCTGGCAATTCCCGAAGCTGAAGAAGAAAAAAAGGAAAAAAATAACGAAAACAAAATAGATGATATTGTGGTGGCGGAATCGGCAGCGGAACCAAGGCCGATAAAAAAGAAAAATACTTCTTTTAAATCGTTCGCGCCAATTAATTATGTTTTTCCGCCCTTGGAACTTTTGCGTTCGTCGGTTGAAAAGCCGACTGCCGGCGACCTTCGCACCAGCGCTAATATTATTAAAAGGACTTTGGAAAGTTTTGGCATTCCAGTAGAAATGGGAGAAATAAACATCGGCCCCAAAGTGACGCGTTATACTTTAAAGCCGGCCGAAGGAGTGAAAATATCGCGGATTACCGCGTTAAATTCAGACCTTGCTTTGGCCTTAGCAGCTCATCCGATTAGGATTGAGGCGCCGATTCCCGGCAAGTCATTGGTTGGCATTGAAGTGCCGAACAAGGCCGCGGCGGTTGTCCGCCTGGGGAGCTTAATGCATTATTCAGAATTCGCGTCAGCCGGACTTTTGGGAATGGTTTTAGGTAGGGATGTGAGTGGCGAGCCGATATTTGCCGATGTTGAAAAAATGCCCCATCTTTTAATCGCCGGAAGCACAGGCAGTGGCAAATCAATCGCTTTACATTCTTTAATAATCTCGCTTCTTTATAAAAATTCTCCCCAGACTTTAAAAATGATTTTAATTGACCCGAAACGCGTTGAACTTTCAATTTATGACGGCTTGCCGCATTTAATTTCTCCGGTTGTCACCCAGACAAAAAAAGCGGCCAATGTTTTTCGTTGGGCGCTTGGCGAAATGGATAAGCGTTATGAAATTTTAATGAAGGCCGGTTCGCGCGACATCAAAAGTTATAATAAAAAACATCCAGACGAAGCGATGTCTTATATTTTAATAATTATTGACGAGTTGGCTGATTTAATGGCGACTTATGGTCGGGAGGTTGAAGGCGCGATTGTGCGTTTGGCGCAAATGGCGCGGGCGACCGGTCTTCATCTAATTATTTCTACCCAGCGACCGTCGGTTGAAATAATCACGGGATTAATTAAGGCGAACATCACTTCGCGCGTGGCTTTGCAGGTCGCTTCGCAGATTGATTCGCGCACCATCTTGGATTCAGCCGGAGCGGAAAAACTTCTCGGCGGAGGCGATATGCTTTTTATTTCTTCGGAACTTTCAAAACCGAAACGTATTCAAGGGGCTTATGTTTCAGAGGAAGAGATTAAAAAAGTAGCCGATTTCATAAGAGAAAAAAATTCCAACATTGAAATTGAAGCCGTGGCATTTGAAAACGGAAAAAACGTTGACAATAAAGATAATAGAAATAGCGATGTTTTTGACGAATATGCCGGTTCGGACGAAGACGACGAATTATATGATGAGGCGGTTGAAGTTGTAAGGGTGGCCGGCAAAGCATCGGCTTCTCTTTTACAGCGCCGTTTGAAAGTCGGATACGCGCGCGCCGCCCGCTTGCTTGATATAATGGAGGCAAAAGGAATTATCGGGCCCGGAGAAGGGGCCAAGCCGAGAGAAATCTATTTATAAAGGGCTTTTTACCCAGCGCATAATTTTAATAAAAGGCTATATATAAAGTTATGTGCTGGGTCTATAAAACCTTTACTGAGCACTCAAAGCGTTGAGTGCTCGGTGCTCAATGTGATAGTAACCAAGCACTCAATTGAGTATTAAAATAGATATTATGATAATATAAATAATTATGAGTATTCAAAGATTTTATTAAATAATTTTTGAGTGCTCGGTTAATCACATTGGCATGAGTGATAAAAAAACATTTCAAGAATTATTTAGTGAAGCTGTAAGCTTGCGCGGTTTGAATTTGGAAAGATTATCCGAGATGTCGGGGATCTCCAGGGATTATTTAGACGATTTTATTTCCGGCGATTTTAAAAAAACACCTTCGTTTCCTTACGCTCGCGGTTATTTAATGAAAATTGCGGAAATTTTGGGAATTAACGGCGATTATTTATGGAGCGTTTATAAAGAAGAAATTGCAGATATTAAAAAAAGCGACCGGCTTCCTATTAATCGGTTCGCTCCTAAGAGAAAAAACAGGAAAATAATTTCAATCGCAATTATTTTATTTTTTGTTATAATTTATTTAGCGTTTGAAATAGATGATTTGCTCGGCATTCCGGAAATAAAAATAAATCGGCCGGTAAACAGCGGTGAAATAACAAATGAACAATTTATAAAAATAAACGGGACAGTAAGCGATTTTTTTGATAAACTCACAATTAACAATGAGGAAATTCCCGTTGAAAAAAACGGGGAGTTTAAAAAAGAATATCAGCTTCAGTCGGGCGTCAATAAAATAGAATTTAAAGTCAAAAGATTTTTAGGCAAAGAAATAAAAGTTGAAAGAGAAATAATATACCAACTATAAACAAATTTTTAATTCTCAATTTTCAATCAATAAAACAATTTTCAATTTTTAAAACACTAAATAATAAAAGAGTTTGAAAATTAAATCATTGAAAATTTAATGAAAATTAGAAATTGATAATTGTAAATTAATATTATGTCAAAAGACGAAATAAAAAATAAAAAAGGCAGCGACTTAGACAATCTTCTTGAGTCTCTTCAAGAAAAATTCGGCGAAGGGGCGATAATGAAATTGGGCGATATAAAAAAAGTTGATGTGGCGGTTATCCCAACAGGTTCTTATTCTCTTGATATGGCGTTGGGTGTCGGCGGTTTTCCGAGAGGAAGAATTGTTGAAATTTTCGGTCCAGAAAGTTCTGGCAAAACAACCTTAGCTCTTCATGCTGTTGCCGAGGCCCAGAGAACCGGTGGCAAAGCGGCTTTTATTGACGCGGAACACGCTATGGACCCGGAATATGCGAAAAAAATCGGCGTAAAAATCAATGAACTTATTGTTTCCCAGCCAGATTCCGGCGAAGAGGCGCTGAATATTTTGGAAAGTTTGGTGCGTTCGGGGATAATTGATATTATTGTTATTGATTCTGTTGCGGCGCTCACGCCGAAAATTGAAATTGAAGGCGAAATGGGGGCGCAATATATCGGGCTCCAGGCGAGAATGATGTCGCAGGCCTTGCGAAAACTTACGGCAATCTCCGCCAAATCAAACACCCTGATTATTTTTATAAACCAATTGCGCGATAAAATAGGAATGATGGGGTATGGCGATCCGACCACCACCCCAGGCGGACGGGCTTTGAAATTTTACGCTTCAGTGAGAATAGATATTCGTCGCATCGCGCAAATTAAAAAAGGCGAAGATTCTGTCGGCAATCGTGTTAAAGCGAAAGTGGCGAAAAATAAAGTGGCGCCGCCGTTCAAAGTCGCCGAGTTTGACATTATGTATGGCGAAGGCATATCATACGCGGGCGATATTTTGAACTGCGCGATTAAAGCGGGCGTTGTAAGCAAAGCGGGGAATACGTATAGTTTTGAAGGAGAAAAATTGGGGGTGGGGATGGAAGCGGCGCGGGAGAAATTGAAAGAAGACAAGCAATTATTGAATAAAATTAAGAAAGCGCTACAAGCAGTAAGTAGCAAGCAGTAAGAATTTTCTAGATTTTTATTTTGGAAGAAAAAGACATTATTGTTTTAGATATTGAAACAAAAAATACTTTTTATGATGTGGGGCGCGATAATTTCGACGCTTTGGAAGTTTCTTTAGTCGGGGTTTATTCTTATAATCAAGATAAGTTTTTTACTTTTGAAGAAAATGAATTAACGGCTGTCGGCGAGATGATTAAAAACGCCGGAGTGATTGTCGGTTTTAGTATCAGCCGTTTTGATTTGCCTGTGCTTCAAAAACATTTCATCGGCGATTTTGACATTTTTTCAATTCCGCGTATTGATATTTTAGACGAAATTGAATTTGCGCTCGGTCGTCGCGTTGGTTTGGATATTTTGGCAAAAACTAATTTAGGTTACGGGAAAAACGGCCACAGCTTGGAAGCCGCCGGCTTATATCATGATGGCAAAATAGAAGAATTAAAAAATTATTGCTTGAACGACGTTAAAATTACAAAAGATTTATACGAACTCGCCAAAAGGCAAGGGTATTTAATGATTCCGCAAAAAGAAAAAGAACCGACAAAATTATCATTTGATTTTAGTTTATGATAATTTTTTTATTTTATCGTTTCCGTAAGACGATATTTTGACAAAATGTGTAAAACAGTGTGAAACATTGTGGAAAAGTGTTAAACACTGTTAAACAAAAAGTGTTTAACAGTAAAAGTGTTTTACACTGAAAACGGCCACTAGTGTTAAACATGCGTAAAACGCGGGTTTTTTGAAAGTGGCGTTTTTCGTGTGTAAAAATTACACAAGTTGTGCAATTATATTTTGTATAACTTGTGTAAAAATTACACAAACATCACCAATATCGAGTATTATTCTTTAAATTTTTCCGTAAATTTAGGGAGCTTATCGTACATTCCCCATTTATAAAGACGATACAATGATTTAAATCTATCTGAAATTTCAGAATCGCTACCGATTTTTTCGAGCCATTCTATAAATTGGACACTCTTGTATCCCCTTAATCTTTTATAGAAAAAAGGAATAATTATATCTTTAAGCTGCTGGAAATCTCTTACTACAAGAATGGCTTGCCTTTCACTCAAATATTTAACTCCGGTTTTCGCATTCTGTATGTTCACCATAGGTATCTTATAATAAATCTTACTTTTTAGACCCAGTTTATCTCTAATCATCTGTAATAGATGCTTGTCGCGAATATGCAAAGAAATTACAAAAGCTGGAAGCTTATATCTTGTTCCATCAACTTTTTTACGGGTTGTACTAAAAGTAAAAGACCCCTCTCCCTCAACTAAACCACGAATATATTCATTACTTATTTCCATAATTTTGTGTATCGTGTGTAAAAATTTTACAAGACATACATACTAAGGCGGTGGTATAATTTACAACACCTGTTATAATTATAACAAATGACCTATAAATCTCAACTTGGTAAAATAGGTGAAGATATCGCCTGTGAATATCTTGTGGATAACAAATATAAGATTATTGAGCGGAATTTCAGGCAAAAATGGGGCGAAATAGATATAATTGCTAAAGCGCCGAATAAAACATTGGTGTTTGTGGAAGTAAAAACCGTACGCGATGTGGAAAAATTACACTCGGAAAACGATAAACAACAGAACATTGGCCAAATTTCCGCCGAAGACCAGCTCACCGGCGCCAAACTCACAAAATTACAAAGAACAGCGTCTTTATATGCCAATCATAATCCGGAAATGGTTAATGATGAAAAAGGCTGGCAGATAGATTTACTTGCTATCACAATAAAGGGAACTTGCCCTGAGCTCGCCGAAGGGTTGACAATCTCTAAAAAAGATTATGTAATAAAGTATTACGAAAATATTTAAATTTATGTTAAAATTTTAAAATGAATATTATTGATGGTAAGCAAATTGCTCAAAAAATTATTGACGAATTAAAATTACGGCCGAAGCCGAATAAAATTTTTGCGGCAATTTTGGTCGGAGATAATTCGGCATCAAAAAGTTTTTTAAAACAAAAAGAAAAAGTCGCCAAAGAACTCGGTATTGATTTTCGGATTTATGATTTTCAAGAGTCGGCTGGCGGATTCACGAATGATTTTTTAAGAAAAGAAATCGGCAAAATCGCTTTATTAAAAAAAGTCGGCGGAGTGATTGTTCAATTGCCCTTGCCGGAGCAGATTAATAAACATTATATCTTAAATGTCATTCCGCGCGAAAAGGACGTCGATGTTTTGGGAGAGCGCGCCCTCGGCGCATTTTATGTCGGTCGTAATCAGGTTTTGCCGCCACCAGTCGAAGTTGTTAAAGAAATATTAAATGATTTAAGATTTAAGATTTATGATTTAAGAATTGCCATGGTTGGCGCGGGTTTTTTAATCGGCAAACCGATTGCGGTTTGGTTGATGAATCAAAAAATAAAAGAAATGACTATTTTTGAAAAAGGTGGCGATTTATCCAGTCCGTCAGCTGGCGGATTAAAAAATTACGACTTGATTATTAGCGGAACTGGCGTTGCAGGTTTAATAAAGCCGGGAATGTTGAAACAAGGCGCGGGAATAATTGATTTTGGTTATTCATTTGATAAAAATGGTAAAATAAGCGGAGATTTTAATATATCTGAAACCGAAAATTATAAATTGAAAATTGAAAATTTCGGCTGGTATACGCCGACGCCAGGCGGCACCGGCCCGATATTGGTGGTAAAAATTTTTGAAAATTTTTATAGATTAAATGAAAATGAACCCCACACATAACTTACAATATGTATATTTATTACAATCTTTAAAAAATA
>CAYOSD010000008.1:0-1844 GCA_964406565.1 uncultured Candidatus Saccharibacteria bacterium
CTATTGATAAAACTTCTGATTATCAAGCTTCTGTGAAGATTGGGTTTAGACCGAGAGTGTATGAGATAAATCCGGGAGCGTGGTGAGATAATTGCTTTAATTTTTTAAACGCGTTAAAATATAAAAAATGAATACTATAACTATTCCGAAAAATTTAATACAAAAAGATGATTTGGTAATAATATCTCGAAAAGAATATGAGAAGGCGCGAAGAATTTTGAATATTATTTCCGAAAATCAAATATGGTTTTGGACAAAAGAATGGCAAAACAAAGAAAGAGAAGCAGACAATAATATGAAAATGGGTAAAATTTCAGGACCATTTTATTCCGGCAAAGAATTATTAAAATCTCTTAAATCTAAAAAATGAGAATTTTTTACTCCGCATTATTTCAAGAAGATTTTTTAAATTTGCCGAAAGAAATTAAAAAAATAGCGGAAAAGAAATTAAATTTATTTGGGGATAACCCTCGATATTCTTCTCTAAGAATTAAAAAGATGGGAGGATTATTAAATATTTGGGAAGGTCGTATTACTGACAATTATAGATTTACTTTTCTAATTGAAAAAGACGTCTATATTCTTCGCAGAATAGGCACCCACGATATTTTACGAAAAGAAAAATAAAATTGCGAAGTTTTAAAATAAAAAGGTCGTTTTACAAATAAGCTAAATATTATGAACGAACAAATTTTAATAGATCAAACAATAGATAAATTCAAATTGGGCAAGAAATGGTTTTGGATTGGAATCGTGGTTGCTTTTATCCACGCCTTGGCGGGATTGATATATGGCATTACCTTGATTTTGGAAAAAGACCACCGGAGAGAAGGCATAATTATTATCGCTTTTGCTATTGCGTGGGCGTTATTCAGTTATTTTGTGGTCGGCCCTTGGTTGCTTAACTGGATGACCGCGAAAGGATTGATAATCCCGAAATTAAATATCCAGCAGGTGCAACTCCCGCAACAGCTTCAATAAAATTTATCAAATTATCATTATTATCATTTTAGAAACCTCCGTTGTAAAATGGAGGTTTTTGATATTTGACTTTTGATTTTTGAGCGTGATATATTTATATTATATATGAATACTATTACTATTCCGAAAAATTTAATAAAAAATGACGATTTGGTAGTAATTGATAGAATGAGTTTCGAACAGATATTTAGAGAAAATAAAGAATTGCGACTAGCGATAAAGGCAATTATGGATGGAGAACAATCTTTGCTTTTAGGGAAAACCCGTAGTTTTAAGGATTTTCTAAAAGCCAAATTCCCAGAATATGCCAAAAATCACTAAATCGCATACTACTCCTCATTTTGAAAAACAATTTAATAAATTGTCTAAAAATATTCAAAGAATCGCAATTAGAAAAATATTGCTTTTTGAGAATAATCCTCTTTATTCAAGTCTTAATACCCATAAATTAAAAGGAGAACTTTCCACTTTTTGGTCTTTTTATATTAACAACAATTTCCGGGTTTTATTTCGTTTTCTTAAAAATAACGAAGTAATTTATTATGACATAGATAATCACGATATTTATAAATAAATTTACGTTGTCAGACGACGTAACGTGAAGTTTGCGGATAATATGTCTTTTTTTACAAAGTTTTTATGAAAAGAACACACATTAAAGATTTAAAAGATTATATCGGTCAAGAAGTTTCCATAAGTGGCTGGATTGATGCGCGGCGCGACCAAGGGAAACTTATTTTTTTTGATTTTCGCGATGAAACCGGAAAAATTCAAGGCGTTATTCTGCCGGACAAAATTGAAGCGCATAAAATCGGTTCGGAAATAAGGCCGGAATGGGTGGTTGAAGTTCGCGGCAAGATAAA
>CAYOSD010000008.1:1944-6770 GCA_964406565.1 uncultured Candidatus Saccharibacteria bacterium
TTGAAATAGAAACTCCTTATTTAACTAAATCAACTCCCGAGGGCGCGCGCGATTTTATCGTGCCTTCGCGGCTTGACCAAGGAAAATTTTACGCGCTTCCGCAATCGCCCCAGCAGTATAAGCAACTTTTAATGATATCCGGTTTTGAGAAATATTTTCAAATAGCCCGATGTTTTCGCGACGAGGACACGAGAGGAGATCGCCAGCCGGAATTCACGCAAATAGACATGGAAATGAGTTTCGTCAATCAGGATGAAATTATGGAAGTTAACGAGAAACTTCTTATAAATCTTGTCAAAAATTTGTATTCTGAAAAAGAAATTCAAGAAATTCCCTTCCCGAGAATTTCCTACAAACAAGCGATGGGCAAATACGGAAGCGACAAGCCAGATATGCGCAAGGATAAAAATAACCCGAATTTACTGGCGTTTTATTGGATAATAGATTTTCCATTTTTTGAAAAAACCGAAGAGGGCGGATGGACTTTTACGCACAATCCTTTTTCTTCGCCCAAACTGGAATTTATGGCGGATTTAATGGAAAAGAAAAATATAGAAAAAATCGTCGCGGCGCAATACGATATTGTTTTAAACGGCTATGAAATCGGCGGTGGAGGAATCCGTAATCATAATCCCGAAGCTTTAAGAAAAGTTTTTGAGATTATGGGCTACGCGCCGGAAAGGATAGAAAATAATTTTGGTCATATGTTGAAAGCGCTCGCGGCGGGCGCGCCTCCGCATGGAGGATTGGCATTCGGCTTTGACCGCTTGATGATGATTTTGCAGAACGAGCCGAATATCAGAGAAATTATCGCATTTGCCAAAACGGGCGAAGGCAAGGATTTAATGATGGACGCGCCGTCGGAAATCGCCACCGAGCAATTAAAAGAATTAGGAATTAAAATTGAGAATTAAATTTTTATTTCTCCGATAAAAATTTCGTAATTTTTAGCGTTGTTTTTATTTTCAAAATTAACTGATTGAATTTTTCCATCCGGCGTTATAATTCCGGCATAATCTTTAACTCCGCTTAAAATAATCGGTGTTTTTAGCCAAACAGATTCTATCTTTCTTAAATTATTAGTCAGATATAAAAAATGATACAAACCTAAATCCAACCAACGGTTGCTGGTGGGATTAACAAAGAGTTGCGCCCCCATTTTTTTATAATTTTTTAAATCACGGAGATAATGAATTTCCAGACAAATTAAAGAAGCCAATTTCAATTCCTTGCTTTTTAATTTTGCGGTTAACAGTTTTTGATTGCCAGCAGAATAAGCGTTTTTAAAATTAAAAACCGCATAATTTTTAATTTCCGGCTGAGTTTTTTTAAGCCAGTTAATGTGGGGAGGAACCCATTTGCCAAAAGGCCAGTATTCACCTATAAAAGTCAGGCGGTTTTTGTTATGAATATCGATAATTTCATTGTTTTTATCTATTAAAACGCTTGAATTATAACGTTTGTTGTTTTCTCGATGGTCGCCGGTTACCAAAAGATTGACATTTATTTTTTGAGCAAAGTCGCGCCAAAATTTTATATCTAATTCCGTCGGCGCATTGTTAAAAATATCTTCCGGCAGGATTAAAAAATCAATCTCGCTATTTATTATTTTATCCTTTATTTTTTCTAAATCAGAATAATAGAAATTTTTATTAGTTGAGACAGACGCGATTTTTATTGTTTCGGGCAGAAGATTATAATCAGAGGCGTTTTTATTGATTTGAATTTTAGAGATTCCCCAACCTAAAAAAATAATCGCGATAATCGCTAAAAAAATTTTGCTTCTATTGATAGAAGCAAGATTTTTATAAGCGGCAACGATTAAGGCGTTGATTATTGCCGCGAAAAAAGTCAAAAATATCAAACCGCCAAAACTGGAAAGCCCTAAAAACGGCGAAGAACCAAAAATATTACCGGCAGTGATGATATATGTCGGCAATAGAGAAAAGCGCGCTTGAAGATGGTCGAAGAAAGTCCAGAGGAACGGCAATAATGCGACAATTGACATTTGACATTTGACAGTTGACAGTTGGTTTTTTAAGCCGCGCTTAATAATAAAAATAGAAATCGGCAGTCCTATAAAGATTCCAATTGATTGGGTCCAGACAATTGGTTCAAGTGTGTAGTAAACCGTTCCTAAGTAAAGAATAGTTCGGAAAATTAAAGTTCCCCAAATGAGCCGCCAGAATTTATTTTCTTTGGCAAAAAAAATAAAAAGCGGAACAAGATAAAAAAAGCCGAATGGCCAAAAATAATCAAAAGGCAAAAACGCCAAAATCCCCAGTATCGCCGATAAAATTGGAAAAATCATAAATAAATTATATAATATTAATAATGAAACTTACATTCCATGGCGGAGCAAAGGTGGTAACAGGTTCTAATTATTTATTGGAAACCCATTCGGCAAGTTCAGGGAAGGTTACAAAAATTTTGATTGACTGCGGGCTTTTTCAGGGCTCGTCTTTTTGCGAAAATCTTAATTTTGAAAAATTTCCTTATAAACCGGAAGAGATTGACGCGGTTTTTATCACCCACGCTCATATTGACCATATTGGTCGTTTGCCCAAACTTTATAAACACGGATTTCGCGGAAAAATATTTTCCACTGCGCCGACAAAGGATTTCAGCGAATATTCATTGATTGACTCGGAAAATATTTTGTTTAAAGAAGCCGAGAAAAAGAATCGCGCTCCGATTTACACGATTGAAGACGTCAATGAAATGATGAAATTGTGGGAGGGCGTTAAATATCATCAGAAAATTCAAATCGGCTCTTCGGATAGCGGATTTGAAGTTGAATTTTTTGACGCCGGACATATTCTCGGCTCGGCGTCTATTTTAGTAAAAAACAAGAAAGCTCCGACGCCCCAAAAAAGTGGTCGGAGTCCCGACTTTAACGTCGGGAGCAAAAAAGTTGTTTTTTCCGGCGACTTGGGCAATGTCGCCACGCCTTTGGTAAAAGATACGGAACCACTGGCTGATGTTAATTATGTTTTGATTGAATCAACTTATGGCAATCGTTTACACGAAGATTTGGCCATCAGGAAAGATATTTTAGAGGATGCGATTGAAGAAAATGTCAAAGCGGGCGGAACGCTTGTCATACCGGCTTTTGCCATGGAACGCACGCAGGACCTTTTATACGAAATGAACGAGCTTGTTGAAAACGGACGGATTCCTCGTTTGCCGGTTTTTATTGATAGTCCGTTGGCGATAAAGCTTACGGAAGTTTACAAAAAATATTCTCAAAACCCCGATTATTTTGACGCTGAATCGCTGGCCTTAATAAGAAAAGGCGATGCTATTTTTGATTTTCCGGGATTGAAATTTACTTTAACCACTCAGCAATCAAAGGAAATCAATGACGTGAAAGGTTCTAAGGTAATTATTGCCGGCAGCGGAATGTCGCAGGGAGGAAGAATCTTACACCATGAAATGCGCTATTTATCCGACCCCAAAAGCACGATTTTGTTTATTGGCTATCAGGCGCAGAATTCTTTGGGCAGGCAGATTTTGGATGGCGCGAAGAATGTGAGGATTTTCGGCGAAGATATAGCGGTAAATTGCAGGGTAAAATCAATTAGCGGATATTCGGCGCATGCGGACCAGAAAAAATTAATGGAATGGTTGAAGCCACGAAGTAAAACATTAGAAAAAGTTTTCGTGGTGCAGGGCGATGAGGACCAATCAAAACCGCTGGCGGATAAAATCAGAGATGAGATGGCGGTTGATGTCGTTGTTCCTTCACAAGACGAAAGCGTTGAGTTATAATAAAAAAATGGATAAAAATATTTGCCACACTGATTTTAAATATAAAATTTGCGTTTCCGGAGCCGCGGAAACAAATTATTGCGGAGCAGACGCATTTTCATCTGCCGAAGAGTTGGGTAGAGAAATTGTGCGGCATAACGCGGTTTTAGTTGATGGCGCCACAACCGGGTTTCCTTTTTGGGCTGCCAAAGGCGTGAAGCAGGAGGGAGGAATTGTTATCGGGCTTTCGCCGGCTGCCACTGAAAAAGAACATATTCAGACTTATCAATTGCCGACAGAATATCACGATATGATAATTTATACCGGGTTTAATTATTCCGGCCGCAATTTGCTTTTAGTGCGGTCAGCCGATGCCGTGATTTTCGGCTGCGGCAGAATGGGAACGCTTAATGAATTTACCATTACTTTTGAAGATAAAAAACCGATTGGAATTTTACAGGGCGGGTGGGAAACTGACGAACTTTTCAAGGAATTGATTGAAAAATCCCATCGCGCCGAAGAAATGAAAGGAAAAATTGTTTTTGACAGCGACCCGAAACGGCTTTTGGATAAATTAATTGAAATAATTAAGAAAGAAAAAAATAACAATCATAATCACAAGATTTTATAAAAGAATGGAGTCTTTATTTCAAAATTGGGAAATTTTTATGAGGCTGATTTTAGCGGTTTTTTTCGGCAGCTTAATCGGCATTGAAAGACAAATAGCGCGTAAAACCGCCGGATTGAGAACTTTTTCTTTAATCAGTTTAAGCTCGTGTCTTTTGGCGGTTATTTCAATTTTACTTAAAAAAAGTTTTCCTGATTTTAATATTGCCATAATTCCTCCTAGTATTATCGGCGGCATTGGCTTTATCGGCGCCGGACTTATTATTTTCCATGGTTCTCAGCCCAGTGGCATTACAACAGCCGCCGGTTTATTGGTTGCCGCAGCAGTTGGGATGGCAACAGGTTTTGGATTTTATAGCATAGCCGTTTTTACCGTAATTATTACGCTTATCGTTTTTACAATTCTTTGGATCTTTGAAAAGAAATTTTTAGATAAGATTATCAGTAAA
>CAYOSD010000008.1:6870-13211 GCA_964406565.1 uncultured Candidatus Saccharibacteria bacterium
GAAAATATTTAGCCAGCTGATTTTTCCGTCCTCGCTTTTGGCGACGACTATTGTCGGCGCCGGAATGTTCGCTCTCCCTTATTTATTTAACAAAGTCGGTGTTGCCACGGGCTTATTTTATTTGTTTTTTTTCGGCGCTGTATTCGCTTTGATTCATTTGATGTATGCCGATATAATCGTTCGCACTCCGGAAAATAAGCGTTTTTCCGGATACGCCAAAATTTATTTGGGGCAATTCGGGCATTGGTCAAGCATATTTATGACAATTTTTGGAGCGCTTTTGGTTTTGACGATTTACCTTATTTTGTCAGTGAGTTTTGTGAAATTGATTTTGCCGACGGCTCCGGATATTTATATTATTTCCATTTTTTGGCTATTAAGTTCATTGGCAATTTTTTTCAGCATTAACGAGCTGGCAATGTCCGATTTTTTTATTTTTTTGGCGATGGTTGCTCTGATTTTTATAGTATTCGGATTTGGATTTTCCGGCGGATTGGAAAAAATAAAAACAATTCCTTTATTTGATTTCAGCAATATTTTTTTGCCGTTTGGCGCGGTTTTATTTTCAATGTACGGCCGGTCGGCGATACCGGCTTTACTTGGTTATTTTCGCAATAATGGCCAGTCGCCGGTAAAAGGCAAATGGCCGATTATTATTGGCAGTGTCGCGCCGGTTTTTATTTACACGTTTTTTATTTTTGGAATTTTAGGGCTTTCCAACGGCGTTTCGCAGGACGCGGTTTCCGGGTTGGTTAAAAATCTTTCTTCAATAATCCTTTGGATTTTAGGCACTTTGGGTATAATTTCCCTTTGGAGCACGTATATCATTATTGGTCGCGATATTAAAAAAAGTCTAGAACATGATTTTAATATACCTTTGGTTTTCTCGGGCTTGGTCGTTGTCGTAGCGCCGATTTTATTTTATATGGCCGGTTTTCAGAATTTTTTGCAGTTGGTGGAATTTATTGGCGCGGTTATTATCGGTTTAGAAGGGATTTTTATAGTTTTAATGTGGCTTCGGGCTTCAAAAATAGCGAGCGAACACAAATTTATTAATAAATTAAATCCATTGTTGGTTGGATTATTATTGCTTGTTTTTATCGGCGGAATTTTGTATAAAGTAATAGAGTGATAGTGGATAATAAAAGAGCTACGGAATACGAATAATTTACGGATATACGGATACAAAATTACAGAATGTTTAATCTGTATATCCGTATAAATCCGTATTTAGTAGCTATATATTTGTGGAACATCGCAAACAATACGACAACAAAATAATTTTGCCTCGCACCGAAAGGAATGAATTTCCAAAAGGAAAAACGGGGTTGATTCTGTGCAAAGATTGCAACGCGGTTTATTATAAAAAATCCTGGCACCGCAATTTACGGAATTATAAAAATCTTAATGAAAATCTGCCGATTAAATTTTCTTTGTGTTCGGCTTGCAAGATGATTCAAAACAAGCAGTTTGAAGGAGAAATTATTATTAAAAATATTCCCTCTAAAATTTTCAGTGAGCTAGAACATTTAATAATTACATTTAGCCGGCGGGCTTATGAGCGCGACCCAATGGACAGACTAATCGCCATTAAGAAAAATAAAAGTGAAATGGCAATTACTCTTACGGAAAATCAGCTTGCCGTAAAAATCGCCAAAAAAATCAAAGACACTTTCAAATCCGCAAAGTGGCGGATTGATATGAAAATTTCTTATTCTCCCCAGCCCAGCGATGTGGCGTATGTTAAGTTAGAATTTTTTAAATAGCCGTCCTCGTAGTTGAATGGATACAATGCCTCCCTCTTCACCCCGCACCTTTTAATGTCCCCATGGTTCAATGGATAGAGCGTGGGCTTCCGAAGCCCAAGATGTAGGTCCGATTCCTACTGGGGGCATGAAAAAAGGTGCGGGGCGGGGGAGGCGGTACAGGTTCGATTCCTGTCGAGGACACTGCCCTTGCCCCGTAGAGCAAAATGGATTTAAAACGTTAGTTTGTTTTATTTTAACATAACCATCTCATTCACATAATAAATTATTTATGAAAATAATTTTCTTCATCGAAAACGTTTATATAAAACACAATCCATTTTGTCATACGGGGCTTGTTTTTTATTTTAACTTGTGTTAAATTTTATAAATTATCCCTCACCCTTCAAAAATAATCCCTCGCCCTTTTTAAAAAGGGTGAGGGATGAGAAAGTGAGAGGATAAATAAAAATAAAATAATAATAAATAAATTTAAATTAATCTTCAATTATCATAATTTTATGAATTTTTTTATTAAAATTCATAAAATAAATCTTTGAAGGGTGAGGGATGGCTTTAACCGTCAGACAAAAACAAAATATTGCTAAAGAATACGGACTTCATAAAACCGACACCGGGTCAATTGAAATTCAAATCGCGCTTTTAACCAAGCAGATTAATGAGTTGGCGGCTCATCTTAAGAAAAACGCCAAGGATAACCATTCCCGCCGCGGCCTTTTGAAAATGGTTGGCAAAAGAAAAAAATTGCTTTCTTACTTGGAAAGTAGCGATAATAAGAGCTATACAAGTATAGTGCGAAAATTGGGATTAAAGAAATAAATTAAATGAACCCCACACATAACTTACAATTTACGCGCAAGGATTGCGAAGGCTTAAAGAAAGACTTCGTAATATTTTTGTGTTGTAAGTTATGTGTGGGATGAAAATAATTCACAAAGATCAGCGAGTTGGCATTTTTATTGATATCCAAAATCTTTATCATTCGGCGAAGAATATCCATCACGCTCGAGTTAATTATAAGGAATTGATAAAGGCGCTTATCGCCAGTCGTCAGTTGATAAGGGCAATCGGCTATGTTGTAAAAAGCGAGCAATCGGCTATTTCCAGCGAAGCTTCTTTTTTTGAAGCCTTGGGGAAATCCGGCATTGAACTTCGTATTAAGGATTTGCAAATTTTTGCTGGCGGAATGAAAAAGGCGGATTGGGACGTGGGTATGGCGGTTGACGCTATTAGAACGGCGAATTCTTTGGATACGGTTATTTTAGTGACCGGCGATGGAGATTTTATTCCCTTGGTTGAATATCTTAAATGGGGGCTGGGCAAGGAAGTGGAGGTGGCGGCGTTCGGTAGAAGCGCGTCCGCTAAACTTAAAGAAGTAGCTGATTATTTTATTGATTTAGATCGAACACCGAGAGTAATATTAAAAAAATAAATTAATTTTATGTCATAGGGACTCGGGTTTGCAGATAGGTAGATCATGAATTTTAATTCGTGTTCTAAAATCTGAAAATTCGGACTTTTTGGCATAATAAATTTTATGCAGATAAAAAAATACGAAATTAATTTCGGCGGGGAAAAATTATCCGTTGAAATATCCGATTTGGCCGACCAGGCTAATGGATCGGTTTTAGTGCGTTGCGGCGGTACGGTTGTTTTTTCCACCGCTTGTATAAGCAAGAGAATTAAAGAAGGGTTGGATTATTTTCCGCTTTCCGTAGAGTATCAGGAGAAGTTTTATGCCGTAGGCATGATTCTCGGCGGCAGATTTATGAAAAGAGAGGGCCGGCCGTCTGACGAAGCCATTTTAACCGGTCGTTTGGTGGATAGAACAATCCGTCCGCTTTTTGATTACCGAATGCGCAATGAGGTGCAGGTTACCGTTACAACGCTTTCTTTAGACGCTAAAAACGACCCGGATGTCGCTTCTATTTTTGCCGCATCATTGGCGTTGGGGATTTCCGATATTCCATGGGATGGACCTGTTGGCGCGGTGCGTATCGGTCATATTGGCAACGATATGGTCGTTAATCCAACATACGAGCAGAAACAGCAAACGACCTCCGATATTGTTATTTCCGGCAAGCAGGGTTCTATCAATATGATAGAGGCCGGAGCTAAAGAAATTTCAGAGGATCAATTTACCGTCGCATTAGATAAGTCGGTAGAAGAAATTTCCAAACTCATAGAGTTCCAGAAATCTATTATTAAAGAAATCGGCAAGCCAAAGATGGCGGTAAAATTAGACGAGCCTCCGCAAGAGGTTGCGGAATTGTTTGAGAAAAACATAATGGGTGATTTGGAAGACACTATTTACAATAAGCATCAAGATGAACGCTACGATCTAAAAGATAAATGGATGAAGTTGTTTGCCGAGGCGTTGCCGAATGTGGAAAAACATTTTGCCGATCATTTATTTGAGGAGGAAGTGGAAAAAATGATTCAAAAAAATGTTATAGAAAAAGAGAAGCGAGCCGACGGCAGAAAAATAGACGAGGTTCGTCCGCTTTTTGCAACCACGGGATTCTTGCCGCTTTCTCACGGTTCGGGAGTATTTTTTAGAGGAGGCACGCACGTTCTTTCTATTGTAACTTTGGGCGGACCGAAAGACGCTCAGCTTATTGAGGGTATGGAGATTCAAATGGAGAAGCACTTTATGCATCATTACAATTTCCCGCCATTCTCCACTGGAGAAACGGGTAGAATGGGTTCGCCCGGCCGCAGAGAAATCGGACACGGCGCGTTGGTGGAACGGGCATTGTCCGCGGTTATTCCTCCGCGCGAAGAATTTCCTTACACTATTCGTATTGTTTCCGAATCAATGGCGTCAAACGGTTCCACATCAATGGGTTCCACTTGCGCGTCAACGCTTGCGCTTATGGATGCCGGTGTGCCGATTAAGGCTCCGGTAGTAGGCATCGCTATGGGCATTATAGTTAATACAAGTGAAGCAGACATTAATAAACAAAAATATAAAATTATCACTGACATCCAAGGTTTAGAAGATCACTATGGCGGAATGGATTTTAAGATTACCGGCACTAAAAACGGTCTTACCGCTATTCAGTTAGACTGCAAACTAGAGGGTCTTTCCGCGCAAATGCTAAAGGATGCGGTGGCTAAGTCTATTCCGGCGCGCAAGCAAATTATGGAGACATTACTTTCCGCAATTGCCGAACCGAGGAAAGAGTTATCCGCAACCGCTCCAAGAATTATCAAAATAATGATTGACCCGGAGAAAATCGGGGCAGTTATCGGTCCGGCTGGAAAAGTTATTAAAGGAATTACGGAGAAAACCGGCGCGGAAATCGATATTGAACAGGACGGCACGGTACTTATTACCGGCAGGAATCACAAAGATACCGATGCGGCGAAAAAAATAATTGAAGATTTAATTCGCGAATTTAAAGTCGGAGAAATTATTGAAGGAGAAATTATTAAGATTTTAGATTTTGGCGCGATTGTTGATTTAGGTAGCGGTAAAGACGGAATGATTCACGTCTCCGAATTGAAAGACGGTTTTGTGAAAAAAGTTGAAGATGTGGTTAAAATGGGCGATAAGGTAACGGCGAAAGTAATTCGTGTTGAAGACGGAAGGATAGGATTGTCGTTAAAACAAGTAAATAGTAATTAGTAATTGGTAATTAGGAAATAGTAATAAAAAATCCCGACGTCGGTCGGGATTTTTTATTTTGCCTGTCTGCCGGTAGGCATGACCAGTTTTTTACTTAGGCGGGATTTAATGCGAGAGGCTTTATTCTTTTTTATAAGATTTATTTTCGCCGATTTATCAAGTTTTTTATAAACTTGGGGAAGGTATTTTTGCGCTTCCTCTTTTTTACCTTCAATAACCAATTTTTTAAATTGTTTAATAACCGATTTCAGTTCGGTTTTTCTTTTTACATTTGTTTTTCTCCGGCGGATATTCTGCCGAAGAGCTTTTTTCGCGGATTTAATAATAGGCATATATCAATAATAAACGGTAATTTATTGAATGTCAACGCTTTTTAAGATATAATGCGATTATTCTATGTTTTATTCCATCTCCGGAAAATTGATTATTAAAAAGCAAAACTTTGTCGTTGTGGAAGCCAATGGTATCGGCTTTAAGCTTTTTGTTTCTTCAAAAACGGCGCGTCAATTGCCGAAAATCGGTTCGCGCTCGGCGTTATTTTGCTATACGAATTTTAAACAGGACGGCGTTGAGTTATATGGATTCGCGAGTGAAAGAGAGCTGGAAATTTTTGAGCTTTTGATTTCCGCTAATGGTATCGGCCCCAAAGCCGGCTTGAAAATTTTTGAAGCGATAAAAATTGATAATTTATTAGCCGCCATAAAGCAGGGTAGGAGCGATTTGCTTACCAAGGTTGCGGGTATCGGCGATAAAAAAGCCCAGCGTCTTGTTTTAGAATTAAGAGATAAAATCAAGCATTATAAAAGTGAAGAAGAAGTCGCGTTAATGGAAACGGACGTTGATATTGAAAAGGCTTTGAAAAATTTGGGCTATAGGCAAAATGAAATTAAAGAAGCGATTAAAAATTTGCCTTCAAAAGTTAAAAAAACAGAAGAAAGATTGAG
>CAYOSD010000009.1:0-11928 GCA_964406565.1 uncultured Candidatus Saccharibacteria bacterium
GTTTTATTGTAGAGAAACTGGCTAATTTGGTCGCGCATCATTCCTTTGATGTAATCAGCGTCCATTTGCTGCTGCCGCGGAATGCGGGAAATCATAAGCCTGATTTTTTTCCGCAAATCTTCAACCAATTCCTTGTTTTCTTTGAGATAAATAAAGCCACGGGAAATAATGTCGGGATTTTTCAAAAAGTGCCCCGTGCGGCGGTCCAAAGTGGCAATCACCACCACCATTCCTTCTTGCGCCAACGCTCTTCTGTCGCGCAAAACCACTTCCCCAACATCGCCCACCCCCAAACCGTCCACCATCACATAATAAGTCGGAATTATTTCCTCGCTCACTATCGCGGAATTTTTTGAAAATAAAATCGGCTGACCATTATCAACAATCGGAGTTTCTTCCGGCTTTAATTTCAATGACTCTTGCGCTAATTGAGCGTTGCGCCATCTCATAAAATAATAACCATGAACCGGAGTATAAAACTTTGGCTTTACCATTTTCATTATAATTTTAAGATCTTCTTGAGGCGCATGCCCGCTGGAATGGATATCAACCATCCTTGAGTGATAAATTATTCCTCCTTGCCTGGCAATATCATCTAAAAGAATCTGAACACTTCTTTCATTCCCGGGGATAACCGACGAAGACAAAAGCACTGTATCTCCTTTTTTAATTTGAATTTGTTTATGCTCGCCGTTAATAATGCGCATCAAACTGGCATTTGATTCTCCCTGCGCGCCAGTGCATAGAACGACAATTTTATCATCGCGATATTTATTAATTTCTTCCAAAGGCGCGACGGTTTCTTTTTTAATTTTCATATACCCGAGATTTTGGGCAATTTGAATATTGGCTTTCATTGAAAATCCGCTGATAAAAATCTTCCTGTTATATTTTTCAGCAATTTTAATTATTTCCGAAAGCCTATTTAGAAGTGAAGCAAATGTAGCAATAATAATTCTCCCTTCAACTTTTTTAAATATTTTTTCTATTTCCGCTTCCACAATGCGCTCAGAAAGAGAATGTCCCTCTTTATCGGCTCCGGTTGATTCAAGTAAAAGAGTATGGATTTTTTGCTTTCCAATTTTTTCCCAAGTATCCATATTTTGGGGATTTCCTTCAATATCATAATCAATCCTAAAATCTCCTGGATGAACCATTTTGCCGACTGGCGTATCTAAAATCACACCAATACTGTCCGGAATTGTATGAGCGGTGCTAAAAAATTCCACCTTGAAATTTTCCGATAGTTGTCTGGTTTCGCCGTTTTTCACTATTTCAAAATTCAATTTCGGGGCATTTTGAAATTCTTCCTGCCGACGGTTAAGCATTTCCTTATTAAGCATAGTGGTGTAAATCGGAGGATTGCCGATTTTATCCATTATGTAAGGAACGGCGCCGATGTGGTCCAAGTGGCCGTGAGTGATGATTAAGGCCCTGATATTTTTTTTCTTATTTTCAAAATATGAAGTATTGGGAATAATAAAATCGATACCAGGAGTCGTTTCTTCCGGAAACTGCAACCCGGCGTCAATAATAATGATTTCATCGCCATATTCAAAAAACATCATATTGCGACCGACTTCTTCCAATCCGCCCAAAGCCGCGAATTTAACCGTTAGTTCGGAATCAAGATTAACTCCCCTGGTTTCAATCTTGACAGCCGGCTTAATAGACCTCGCAAAAGAAGGCCTTCTTGTTCTCGACTCATAAGTTCGTTTACCCCGAGGAGGTAAAGTTTTTATATTTGTATTTGTTCTCATATATATAATATTTAAATTTTCGATTTCTAATTTTCAATTTTCAATAATTGAAAATTTATTGTAAATTGTAAATTGTAAATTAAAATCTGTGCCGAGGGCGGGAGTTGAACCCGCAAGCCTTGCGGCATACGGCCCTGAACCGTACGTGTTTCCCAATTTCACCACCTCGGCGTAATTATTCGTACATTTGTATTTATTCGTAATTTCGTAAATTACTTAAACGCCCTTGTTGTTTCCACGTACCATTTCTCAATATTGTTAAAACGATCGCTGGAAAATGAAATAAATTTTTCTTCCGGCGTCAAAGAATCAAACCGATAAAATTTCTTTTTCCCGATATAAAGATAATCCGGTGAATAAAGAAAAACGGCCGGATAATCCGAAGCAATCAGCGACTGCAATTTTTCCAAGTCAACAGAACGTTTATCATCGTTAAAGTTCTCTCTTATTGATTCTATTAGTTTATCAGCTGTTTTATTTTCGTAAAGCGATAAATTAAGTCCGGGATAAAATTTTTCCGAAGAATGCCAAAATGAATATAAGTCCGGACTTTTACCGAGAATATTCCCGAAAATAATCATTTGATAATCTCTGGTTTTTATAATTTCATTATTAATTTCGGATAAAGAAAGAATTGAAATATTGGCTTTTACGCCGATTTTTCCCCATTCTTGCTTTATCAGCTCAGCGGTGTCAATTAAAATCTGAATCTGCGGAACAACCAGCGAAAATTCCATTTTTATTACTTCTTTACCGATTGTTTTTTGCCTGATTCCTTCTTCATTCATCAGCCAACCGCTATCATCAAGAATTTTACTCGCTTCGTCAATGGAAGATAAATTTTCCGCAACGTCATTATTTTGGACCAATGGCCCCGAAACAATTGTCGCATAATCGCTAAAAATATTTTTAACCAATTCTTCCTTATTAACCGCTAAATCCAAAGCCATTCTAACATCTTCTTCCTTAAAAGCCGGATGAGAATAATAATTAAAGAAAACAGCGTAATATTTCAACGTCTTGAAAGGAAAAATTTCATGAGGGGAAATTATTTTTTCAAGATTACGGCTATTAGCCAATCCAAAACCGTCGATTTCGCCGTTGTTAAAAGCGCTGATAATTTCATTTTCGCCGGCGTAAAAAATAACTTTTATTTTTTTCAAATAAGGCTTGTCGCCGGAATAATCTTCATTGCGTTCCAAAATATAAGAATCAATAAAGCCGTCTGATTGCTTTTTAAAGCTTAAAATTTTATACGGACCACTGCCAACCGGATTAAGATTATAATCCGACAGTTTTAAATTGGATGCCGGAATTTTCGCGAAAATATGTTTCGGTATCGGTTTTAAATTTTTTAAGGCATTCTGGAAAAAAACATAGGCGGCCGGCAATTTAAATTCAATTTCCCTTTCGCTTATTCTTTCAACCCCGACTCCTTGCCAATTTTGCAAAATCGGAGAATAAACATCCTGATTTTGAATTGTTTCAATGGTAAAAATGATGTCATCGCTGGTAATTTTTTCGCCATCCTGCCA
The DNA here is from genome assembly GCA_964406565.1 of uncultured Candidatus Saccharibacteria bacterium. Taxonomy (GTDB): domain Bacteria; phylum Patescibacteriota; class Minisyncoccia; order UBA6257; family UBA9933; genus JAJYWO01. Next base: position 3,296 of record CAYOSD010000009.1, read on the forward strand.
TTTAACGCCGTCTTTCAAACGATACCGCCAAATTTCCCCGTTATTTTCAACTTTATAATTTTCCGCTAATTGATTAAGGTCGCTGAAAATCAATTTAATCAAATCGCGGTCAACATCGCCGCTCGCCAAAACCGGATTGATAAAACTCGGCTGGCCCACTAATCCTTCAATATAACTTCCGCCGCTAACCGCAGTTATTTTAGTTTTCTGAACAACAAACTCAGCCAACACCAATGAAAAAGAAATTATAAAAACGCCGGCGGCAACCAATAAAACCAAAAGTTCTTTTCGGGTAAAAGATTTGAATAATTTAATAAAGAAAGACATTGTTCGCTTATATAAAAAAGGAATTAGTAACTAGTAAACAGGAAATAGGGTTATAATTTTTTTAATTCCTAGTTTCTAGTTCCTTGTTCCTATTCCCTTGTTTCTATTTCAAATAGATATTTAATAAAGATAAAGCCACTAGAGCAACGATGAAAAAAATCGTGGAGCCGAAAATAAGCCGTTCCAAACCGCGACGCGTTTGATAGAATCCTTCTTCTCCGCCGCCAAAAACTCCGGAAAGACCGGAACTGCGTTCTTGAAGAAGAATTAAAACAATTAAAATAATGGATATGACGATTTGAGCTATTGAGATATACATAAATTAAAATTTTCAATTTACAATTTACAATTTACATTATTTGAAAATTGTTTCATTGAAAATTTATTGAAAATTGATAATTAAAAATTGTAAATTAATTATATTGCCCTTTTAACAACAAAGCCAATTACAAAATGCGCTATACTTATAACAATAGTAGCATATAAAAGAGGCATTATCCCATTAATAATAACGCTATCGGAAATAAAGTCAAGAAAATAAAGCATGGCGGCATTAACAAAGAACAGCCCCGCTCCTAAAGTAATAATAATTAAAGGGCTTAAAACAAGCTTGATAATCGGCTTAATAAAAATATTGATTAAAGTGAAAATTGCGGCAACAACAGAAAATTCAATCCAATCGGCCGTGACTTCAAAACCATCAACAAAATAAACCGCCGCATAAAGCGCCAATGCGTTAAGTAAAAATAAAAACAATATTTTAATCGCTAATCTTGACATAGAAGTTATCCACAGGCCGATGGCTGTTGTTTTATTGATTTTTAACTTATAATAATAAAAGTGAATGATTAAAAAGGTCGGCTTAATTAATAATAACACAATCTAAATGATAATTCAAAATTTAACAGATGCAACCATAAGTTCGCTTTTCAATGTTTGGGCCGGTGTTATCAATATCATCCCGTCATTGATTGGAGCAATAATAGTTTTAATTATCGGCACGATTATAGCTTCCGCCTTGAAAACATTGGTGGAAAAGATATTAGATACCGTTAAATTAGACAACTTGCTCAAGAAGCTTGATATTGAAAAATATTTTCAGCGCGCCAATGTTTCCCTTAACTCGGGAAAATTTTTCGGCGTTTTGGTCTATTGGTTTACCGCGATTGTATTTATTTTAGTAGCGGCCGATGTTCTGAAACTGGAAGGTTTTTCGCAATTTTTGAGGCAAGTCGTTTTGTACGCTCCGAATATTATTCTTGCGGCCTTAATAATGTTGGCGACAATCGTTGTGGCTAACTTCCTTAGGTCGTTGATTAAATCTTCGGTAGCCGGAGCAAAACTTCACGCTTCCAAATTTTTGGGAACGGCGACTTGGTGGGCTACGATAATCTTCGGAGCTTTGGCGGCCTTGATTCAACTTGGCATCGCCCCGGCTCTCTTAAATACAATAATCACCGGTATCGTGGCAATGCTTGCCATCGCCGGCGGTATCGCTTTCGGATTGGGAGGCAAAGATTACGCAACTTATCTTGTCAATAAATTGAAAGAAAGAACTGAATAAATAAAACAGTTCAACTAAAAACTCCCATTACGGGAGTTTTTTAGTTATCAACAAGGCAGAAATCTTTTTCTGAAACCTAAACGGAAGTGCAAGATTTGTTTCAGAAAATTTTTTTCAGAAACAGAATAATTTTGCTCCAGCGGCAAAATTTTCTTCACCCTCGCCCCGACGGCTTCTCCGCCAGCTAGCGGATCAGACCAAGCCCGTCGGGGCTGTGAGATGTTCTTCAAGACAATTTTCTGAAACAAATCTGTGAGCGGGTTGAAGAAAAAGATTTCTGCCTTGTTGAATTATTTAAAAAATTCCAATAATTTTTTAAGAGGTTGAGTGTTAATAATATCCCCTTTTTCCGCCCAGCCGCGGCGGGCTTGACTCACTCCGTACTCCATAAAATACATCTGTTCTTCTTGATGGCTATCAGTATTGATTATCATTTTCACGCCTATTTGCTTGGCTCTTCTAATGTTCGCGTCTTTTAAATCTAACCTGTAAGGACTGGCATTAATTTCCAAAATCGCGCCGGTTTCTTTCGCGACTTTCAAAATTTCATCAAAATCAATTTTATATTCTTCGCGCTTTTGTAAAATCCTGCCGGTCGGATGAGAAATAATGTCAACGTTCGGATTTTTCATCGCCCTTATAATCCTTTTTGTCATTTCATTTTTATTCATTTTTAACTGCGAATGAACGCCAGCAATAACGTAATCCAGTTTCGCCAAAGCCTCGTCGGAAATATCAATAGAACCATCGGCCATTATGTTCGCCTCGCAACCATGTAAAATTTTCAATTTATAATTTTCAATTTTCAATTTCTGATTTAATTTATTGATATATTTCCGCTGTTCCGCTAATTGCTTTTCGTCTAAACCATGTTCTATTTGTAAAAATTTAGTATGGTCGGAAATCCCAATATATTCATATCCGCGCTTCATAGCTAATTCCGCGTATCGCTTAATCATTTGCAAACTCATTTCTTTGCCTTCACCCCAATGCGAATGACAATGTAAATCTCCTTTAATATTTTTTAACTCAACAATCTTGGGGAGTTTATTTTTTAAAGCTAATTCTATTTCGCCCGTATTCTCCCGCATTTCTGGTGGAATAAATTGAAGACCTAATTTTTCATAAATTTCTTCTTCTATTTTTCCGGCAATCATTCGTTCCCCGCGAAATAATCCGTATTCCGACAATTTTAATCCTTTTTCAATGGCAATTTTCCGCAAAACAATATTATGTTCTTTTGAGCCGGTAAAATATTGCAAAGCCGAACCAAAACTTTCTTTTTTCAAAACACGCAAATCAATATCAAAACCTTTTTTTAATCTTATAGAAGTCTTAGTCGACCCCTTGCCCCAAATTTTTACAACGCCCGGCAAAGAAACAAAATTATCAATAACTATTCGCGGTTTTGACGAGATAACCAGAATATCAACATCGCCAATGGTTTCTTTTCTCCGTCGCAACGAACCGGCCTCGGAGATAAAACTCACTTCTTTAAGATTCGCCAATTTCGCTATAATCTCTCTCGCCTCCGACAAAATATGCCCCAATAAAAATCGGCCTGTGCTTCTTTTTAAAAATTCAATTCCTTCTAAAATATTTTTTTCGGTTTTTTCGCCAAAACCGGATAATGAAGCGATTTTATGTTTTTTCGCCGCGTTTTCTAAATCCTTTAAATTCTTAATATCTAATACTTTATACAAAATACTAATCTTTCTCGGGCCCAACCCCTCCACTCCCAATAATTCATCAAGAACAACCGGCATTTTCTTTTTAAAAATTTCATATTCTTTAATCTTTCCGGTTTTTATGTATTCAACAATATGCTCCGCCATGCTTTTACCGATTCCCGGAATTTCTTCCAAGGCCTTAATGCCGCCCTTTTTATAGATTTCTCCGATATCTTCAACCGATACTTCCAAATTCGTAGCCGCTTTTTCATACGCCTGCGGTTTAAAAGCCGCATTTTCCATTTCCAAATAAAAAGCCATATTACGAAAAATTCGAGCGATTCCTTGGTTAGACATTTTTTAAATTATAACATTTTTATTATTTTTAATCTTTTAAAATAAAAGCGTCTCAAATACTCTATATTTGAGACGCTTAATTTATTAATCAAATCAAGAGTCAAGAAGGCCAAAAATCGTTTCTCTTTGCTTTTCCACTGAAGTGTAATTTAAAAACTCTGTTTTAATGGGCATATTAAAGTCAGTAATAACTAATTTGATATTTTCTTCATTAAGAATAATACTCATTGCCTCTTCTCCGTCTTCGGCAAGCAATATTTTGTATTTATTGCCGAGTATTTCTTGAAATACTATCTCCATTAATTTCCTTAAACTCTTGTCGTCATCAACAACTAATACTTTCATAACAAATACCTCCTTTTTTTATTTTTAAATTACTAACATTACCTTATTTTCTAAATTTAAACTTATTTTTACAAAAAGTCAATCTCTTTATTTTTAACGCCGATTTTAACCGAATCCCCCTTGACAATTTCTACCCTTAAAATTTTTTCCGCCAAAACGCTGCGGATTTTTTCCGAAATCACTCCGCGCAAAGGCCGAGCGCCGAAAACCGGGTCATAACCGAGTTCCGCTATTTTGCCAACCGCTTCCTCGTCGCACGAAAAACCAATACCTTGCTCTTCCAAATCTTTCGCCAAAGATTTTAATTGCAATTTAGCAACCGCCGCGATATCCTCTTGGGAAAGATTTTTAAAAACCATAATCTGCGAAAAACGATTTAACAGCTCCGGTTTGAAATATTCCGTCAATTTTTTCTTTAACTCCTCGCTGATTTTTTCAATTTTATCACCCGCTTCAATCCGATCCTTGATAAAATTAGAATGGGCGTTGGAAGTGGCAATAATAATCGTATTGCTAAAATCAACCGTTCTGCCCAAACTATCAGTCAACCGGCCATCATCAAAAACCTGTAAAAACAAATTTAAAATATCCGGATAAGCTTTTTCAAACTCATCAAGTAAAACCAAGCTGAACGGCTTTTGCATTATCGCGTCCGTCAAGCTGCCGCTGATTTTTCCATCCGGAGTTCCGATAAATCTCATAATGCTTTCCTTAGTCTGATACTCCGACATATCAAAACGAACCATCAAATTTTCCGAACCGAATTGTATTTTCGCCAAAATTTTTGAAAGCTCGGTTTTGCCGACGCCTGTAGGTCCGACAAAAAGAAAAGACGCAATCGGTCCGCCCTTACGGCTTAATCCGCTGCGATATTCGCGCAATGCCCGGCTCACGTTTGAAACCGCTTGTTCTTGGTCAATTAAAGATTGATGAATAATATTTTCCAAATTCAGTAATTTTTCCGTTTCTTTTTTGCCCGCGCGCTGAATCGGAATATTTATTTTTCTTTCAACAACCGCAATAACATCATCCGCTTGAAGCAATCCATCCTTGCGACTAATAGCGGATGACAAAGATTCCCTTAATAAATCCTGCGCGCTGGAAGGCAAAAGTTTCTGCCTAAAATATTTATGGCTAAGCTCAACGCTGGTTTTAATGGCGTTAAAACTGATTGTTATTTTATGCTGTTTTTCTAAAATCAAACTGTCATAAGTGAGAATTTTTACGGTATCGTCTTCGCTTATTTCTTCAATACGAATATTCTCAAAAGCGCCGGAAAAATCGCTAAGCGGCTCAATAAACTGCTTGAATTCTCTTGGGTAAGTGGCGCCGATTATAGGGAAAGAGTCATTGTTTATCACTGGCATCAAAATATCAGCTGCGTTTATTGTATCTCCGGAAGTTTTAACCAAATTATGAATATCGGGTATGTAAAGAATAATATTGCCGGAAAAAATAATTTCTTCAATTACTTTATTAAGACGATTGGAAATTTCAGCAGTTGAAGCGCCGGAAATTAAATTGCCTAATTGAAGCGAAATAAGCCTTTTATCAAAAAGCGCTTCCGGCACATCATCTTTTATAATATAATGCGCTAAAGCTAAAATAATAGCCTCCTTGCCACTGCCCGGTTCGCCTATTAATAATGCGTTTGGTTTCATAGAACGCGACAAAATGTCAACCAATCGTTCGTACTCCTGTTTATGGCCAATTAAAAAACCAGCTTCACCGGCAGCGGCCATATCGGTAAAATCAACACTAAAACTGTCAAGTGTCGGAGTCGGTTTGGAAGTCCAAGCCCGATTCATCACCCGATGCCTAATTTTTTTAGGATGTGAAGCAAAACCGCCCAAATTTTTAGGTAAATTTCTCCAAAAACTTTTTTTAAAACGGCTAAAAATCATCGCCCTTTCCAAATCCAACGGATTAATTTCAAATAAAGTAAAAATTTTATTCGTCTGAGAATCATTGATTTCGCCCAACGCTGAAAATAAATCAACCGGTTCAATAAAACGATTATTATTGGCGATGGCGACAATAAAAGTCGTTCTCGCGATTAATTCTGTTTGAGACAATAATTCTTTTTTACCCCCACACCACAACTTTGTTTGGTGTGGGAGTTTACCGATTTTAATTTTCTTTGCCTCGCTGGAAGCAGCAATAACCGCATCTATTTGCTTTTCCATTTTTTCAACGTCAATATCCATCCGCAAAAACCCGATCTTGATTTCCGGAAGTTGAACAAGAAATTTTAATACTTGCAGATAAAAGTTGCCCCCGATTGCCGATGTTTTATCAAAAGCCGATTCCAAAATTCTGAAACTTGCGGAAGAAAAATAATGAGCCACGTTGATATTTTCCGGCAAAACAATTTCGTGATCTTTTCTACGGCTTAAACGCGGAAAATGTCTTGTTAAACCGATAAATGATTTTTGAGCTTGCCCCAAATGAATAATTTTGTCTCCAAAAAATAATGCGATTAAAATCCCCGCCCAAAATAATTGCTTAATATCTGAGAACAAGAAAGTGATACCGGCAACCGCGAGAACCGAATATGACGAATAATAAATCAACCGAGTTAAAAAACGCGAAAAATAACTCATTTGAAAACGTAAATCTTGAAAATATAAATTATTGATATCCATTAAATTATTAACGAGTTGTGAGTTGACGAGTTGTGAATTAACCTATTAATTCGTTAATCCGTTAACTAATAAATTAAAATGCGATAAATAATATAAACCGGAAACGCCAGCCAAATTAAATAAAATCCCGCTGCCATTAAAATAATAACCAAATAAACCAAACCGCCCACCAATAATCTTTGCAATCTGAAAATAAACCCTAAAATGCGCCCTAAAATAGTCCTATCTTGATAAAGCGGTTGGAAAAAATAACGCCAAGTTATTTTAAAAGCGAAAAATCTATCTAATTTTTCCAACTGAAAAACAATAAACTGGCTGTAAACAAAAAAACTGTTAATATACCAATGACGCAAAAACTCCTTTAATCGAAATGTAAAACGGTTAAAAAGATAAAGAAAAATCATCCCTCACCTTTCAAAGATCTATTCTACTTTTGCTATCCTATAAGATAGCAAAAGTAGAATAAAATTCTTTGAATTATTAGTTTTATTTAAAATTTTTATCCACTCACATTTTAAAAATATATTATTTATTTTTAAATCTTTGAAGGGTAAGGGATCGAAAATTTAATTTCGCCAGTTTCAATAAATATTTTTATATTTTCTATATCGGTGTCCAAAATACGCTGCAAAGCTTCTTTAGTGTTGAAAGCGGTATGTGGCGTAATAATGACATTCGGCATATCAATTAAAATATGGTCCGCCAAAACAGCCCTAAGATTATGTCCTTCCAAACTGCCGGAAAGCAAAAATTGCCGTTCGTCTTTTATAATTCCCTCTTCTTCTAGAACATCGGCGCCATAGCCTCCTAAACGCTCTTCGCTTAAGGCTTTAACCAGCGCTTCGGTTTCCACCAGCGGACCACGCGCCGTATTGATAAGCAAAGCGCCTTTTTTAATTTTGAGAATATTATTAGCGTTAATTAAATGATGAGTGAATTCATTATAAGGAATATGCAAGCTGATTACGTCCGAATTTACCAATAATTCATCCAAAGAAACATATTTGAATCCTAACTCCTCTGCCATTTTTTGATTCGGATAAGCGTCAAAAGCCAAAACATCCATTCCGAATCCTTTGGCGATTTTTACCATAAATCTGCCAATTCTGCCGGTGCCGATAATGCCGATTGTTTTGCCGTTCAAATCAAAACCGCGCAATCCTTCAAAATCAAATTGCCCTTTTTCTTTAATGCGGTCATAGGCTTCAAAAATTTTCCGCGACAAACTAAGAATTAAAGCAAAAGCGAATTCTGCCACCGTATTGTCGCCGTAGCCCGGAATATAAGCCGTTTTAATTCCTTTTTCTTTGGCATAAACCGCGTCAATGTGGTCAAAACCCGTGGAACGGGTGGCAATAAGCTTTAAATTCGGCAAAGCGTCAATAACTTCCTTTCTTATTTCCGAACCCACAAAAACCGAAATAACGTCAAAATCTCTCTGTTCCGGCAAATTATCTTTATCTAATTTTCCCTCAAAAAATTGGAAATTAGAAATTGGAAATTGGAAATTATCTTTAATATACTCCGCCTCCCATTTTTCTATTTCAAAGAATGCGATTTTCACCCCCACACCAAACGAATTTATATTTTATTCTATGATAATTTATAGAAAAACAATTTCATTCGTTTGTATTTTTATGATTTTATTTTTTTCCCCATCACAATTCATTATGGTGTGGGGGTTCATTATTTTATTTTACAACAAATTAAATTATAGAGCAAACT